>NZ_POYH01000063.1:20111-27077 GCF_002899995.1 Acinetobacter sp. AKBS16
CTCCACCTAAGAAAGCACCAATTGAATAGATCCCGACCGCGCGGCCTAGTTTGTCTTTACTAAACATGTCACTAAACATTGAATAGGCCGCTGGAGATAAAGCTGCTTCACCAACGCCCACAGCCATACGGCTTAGGAATAGTTGAATAAAGTTTTTACTTAAACCGCAAGTTGCTGTTGCTAAGCTCCAGACAATAATCCCGATTGAAATCAGTTTTGGTCGGGAAAAACGGTCGGCAATATAGGCTAATGGTAAGCCCATCACAGCGTAGAATAGTGAAAAGGCAAGGCCATGTAACAAGCTAAATTGAGTATCTGAAAGTTGAAGGTCTGCTTTGATGGGTTCAATCATCAACGCCAGAATTTGACGATCAATAAATGAAAAAATATAGGCCAACATACAAAGTATGACCACATACCATGCATATGCGTTGGTTTTCTTTTGTGTCCTTTCAACAGCGATATTACTTTGGTTCATACACTTAATCCTTATGTATAAAACGCTTTAAAGAAATTGATCTCTAGCTTCTATTCATCCTCAAAATTTTTGATACGTCCCCATTTGAAATGAATTATGAAACGGCTAGAAATGATTGAATTTGGTTTGGTAAGGGGCCTTGAAGAAGGTGACTTAACACAAACGGAAATAGTAATGCTGACTAGATTGTTGAATTATTATTTTCTTTTTATATGTAAAATTCCATTACTTGTTAAGTATGTTTAGATACCTAAAAAGTATGTTAAGTGAGCTATTAGGAGGGTTGAATTATTATAAATACATGAATTTAATAAATTTTATTATTTATATTAGATTTTTTATAGTGAGCAGCTAAAGAAAGACTAGCTTTAACTGCTCTAGAGCCAAGTTAATTTAGTGTCGATGGAAATAATTAACTTGATGGCATGAGATCAAATAATTTTTTTAACTGATGGTTTAGATTATGCAGTTCTTCTTCTGAAAAAGCATTGAGGATCCCCGCTAAGGTAACCACACTAATTTGGTTAATCTGTTCAACCAGCTCAACACCTTTGGCCGTTAATTTCACCATCGAAATCCGTTCATCAGCGGTAGAAGAGTAGACTTCCACAATGCCATCTTCTACCAATCGATATACAGCCTTTGTTGCTGTGGTGAGTTTTAAAGTAGAAAGATTGGCAATGTCAGTGATACTGGCTTCCCCAAGCGCATTAGTGCTTAAAATAATTTTACGGCGAGTATTATCAATGCCAAGTTTCTTTATAGATTTTTCAATAAGTTGTGAATATTTACCATTAACTTGGGAAATCCAGAAAAAGGGGAAGTTTTGAATACTCGACGGTTCTTTATTGGGAAGAAATTGTTCTAAATGATCAAGCATAGCTAAGCAATAACTTAGTAAAAAAAGGGTAATTCTATTATAAACAAAATTTTGCATATTTCCTTGAACGCACATTAGAAAAATTACTTGACAATTCCATTAAATTTTCTGATATTTTAATTAATGGATAAAAATACATGGAAAAGTGAATGAATATTATTAGCCAAAGTGTGCAAAAAGGAAACGGCAAACTTAAGGTGATGGTGAAGGACACTATAGATATTCAAGGTCTAAAAACCATTGCTGGCAGTAGAGCTTTATTAGAAGTCGAACCCGCACATGATGATGCTGAGGTAGTTAAAAACATCTTAAAAGCTGATTGCGAAATTATTGGCAAGACAAATTTGCACGAATTGGCTTTTGGAATTACAGGCATTAACCACGCTTTTGGTACACCTATTAACCCTAAATATCCTGAACTTATTCCGGGCGGCTCTTCAAGTGGTTCAGCCGCAGCAGTTGCAGCTAAACAAGCTGACTTTACTTTAGGGACAGACACGGGCGGCTCTATCCGTATGCCCGCTGCATGCTGTGGAGTTTATGGTTTAAAACCGACTTTCGGTCGGGTAAGTCGCGAAGGCGTATACCCGCCGTCAAGTTCTTTAGATTGCGTTGGTCCTTTTGCAAATTCAGTCGAGATGATTGAAAAAGCTATGCAAATTATTGATCCAACTTTTAAGCCGGCTGAATGCACTCGTACACCAAAACTTGCGCTGCTCAATGTCAAAGCAGATGAGGTTGTTTGGAACTGTATTTATCAAGCACTTCAAAAAGCGAATTTAGAGACCGTTTTAGAAAAAGTTGAACATTTTGAAGCAGCTTATGATGCAGGCATGCAGATTATTAACTATGAAAACTGGCAAGCTTTTGGTGAGTTAACCCAAACAGGCTTAATTGGTTCTGATGTAAATAATCGTTTATTAAAAGCAGCCCAAACCACTTTAGAGCAAGTAAAACAAGCAGAAGTTGTGAAAGCACAACTGACAGAGGAACTCGATGCTTTATTAGAAAAATATGACGCATTGGTTCTGCCGACACTTCCACAAATTCCACCAAAAGTTTCTGAAGCTGAAAACACGGTCGCTTTTTTGAACCTAACCGGTTTAGTTCGACCATTTAATTTATCAGGACATCCAGCCATTTCAGTGCCACTTGAAACCAGTGAAGGTTTGCCTGTGGGCTTACAGATCGTATCAAAGCATCAAAAAGATGAGCAATTATGTGCAATAGCTAAATTTTGTGTTGATGCAATGCAATAAATTACAAGGAGTTAGATGATGAATAAGTTGTCTAAAATGGAGTTTGCTTCTCAAGACAAAGCAGTTGATTTAGATGCTTTGTGCCAAGAAATTCGTGAGCGTGCCTGTGCAGGTGAGTTTGATAATCAGGCCTATGTGAGCCAAGACATTATCGAAAAACTTAAAAAAATTGGTGTTTACCGTGCCTTAGTGCCTAAACGTTTTGGTGGTGAAGAATGGTCACCACGGCAGTTTTGTGAGTTGATCGAAACTTTATCTAAAGCTGATGGTTCAGTGGGTTGGGTAGCAAGTTTCGGTATGAGTCCTGCGTATTTAGGAAGTTTGCCGGAAGAAACGCTGAAAGAGTTATACCAAAACGGGCCAGATGTCGTATTTGCCGGAGGTATTTTTCCGCCGCAGCCTGCCGAAATTACCGATGAAGGTGTGGTGGTGCGCGGACGCTGGAAATTCTCAAGTGGTTGTATGGGCGCTGACATTGTTGGCGTGGGAATTTCACCCCTTAAAAATAATGAAATGCAAGGTTTACCACGCATGGCAGTGATGCCTGCCAACAAAGCCAAAATCGAAATGACATGGGACACTGTTGGCCTAAAAGGTACCGGAAGCCATGATTTGGTGGTTGAAGATGTATTGGTCGAAAAGAAATGGACCTTTGTACGTGGCGAACCTTCAAAACTCAGCGAGCCATTTTTTAAATATCCATCACTGTCTTTAGCGACTCAAGTATTAACCGTGGTGGGTATTGGGGTTGCAGCTGCCGCATTAGAAGAATTTGAAAAATTAGCACCGGGTAAAGCATCTATTACAGGTGGGTCAGAAATTGCAAACCGCCCAGTGACTCAATATGAGTTTGCTCAAGCTGATGCAGAGTTTCAGGCGGCAAAGTCTTGGTTTTATCAAACCATGGATATTGTGTGGAATGAAATTATTGCTGGTCGTGAAGCAACTGCTGAACAAATTAGCGATATGCGTTTGGCATGTACCCATGCAGCGCGAGTTTGCGCCAAAGTCACCCGAAAAATGCAAATGCTTGCGGGTATGACAGCGATTTATACCAACAATCCATTTAGCCGTTTTGTAAATGACACCAACGTGGTGACCCAGCATGCCTTTATGGGTGATGCAACTTTACAAAATGCAGGTTTAGTCAGTTTCGGGTTAAAGCCAACCCCTGGTTATCTATAAGTTTAAATTTTAAAAAAGGAATATTGAGATGGAAGCTAAAAAACCATTACGCGTGTTGTTTTGCATGGGTATTAACCAGAACTTTTTTGATGCAGAACCTGCTGAAGCAAAAGCGGTTTGGGCAGCATTTGGTGAAATGTGGAATGGCATTCATGACCTACCTGGTGTGCATGTTTTTGGGAATCTTGATGATGACCAAAGCATGGTGGGTGCAAGTACGGGCTGGCCTTGGACCACTTATTTGCTTGCAGATGTTCCGGATATTGAGACAGTACATGCAGCTTGTAACTTGTTTAGAACGACCGTAGTGGGTGAAGGGCCATACAAACTTTGGAAATATTGCAAAGTTGAAGCTCGTGTTGGGCGTGAATTGATTATTCAACGTTAAGGCGACCGCAATGACTGACAAAGTGAATATTGCAGAAATCATAGAACGGCTAGAACAGTTGGAAGCACACAATGCCATTCGTAACTGCATAAACCGTTATATGGAAATCTGCGACGAGCTCAATGCAAATACAGACCTTGATGAGCTGATGAATCTTTTTGATCAAGACTGTATTTGGGAGGGTATTGGCGAGAAGTATGCCAAATCCTTTGGCCGTTATGATTCTTGGCAGTCGATTTACGACATGTTTAAAAGTTATACCCAAAAAGAATCTCACTTTGTTATGAATGCACACTTTGTAACTTCAGAACAAATTTATGTAAATCAAAATGATGCAAATGCTTCTTGGCTCATGTTGCAAACTTCAACCTTTAAAGATGGCCGTAGTCATCTGAGTGCAGCAAAGCTCAATGTGAAGTTTCAAAAGCAAGCAGATGGAACATGGAAAATTAAACATTTCCAAACACAGAATATTTTCAGTCGTCCGGTATCGCATTGGCACAGTGAAGCTGAATTGCCGGTACCTTCCCAGGAATGACCCAGGACATATTTAAAAGGACTATTGATATGAACAGTATTATCCCAACGCATAACATTGGCATTGATTACGATGCTTTGGTTCAAAGTGACCGTGCCCATACTTCTCTTTATAAAGATGAACGCATTTTTGATGAAGAGATGGAAAAAATCTTTTATAGCACTTGGGTGTGGGTTGCGCATGCCAGCGAAATTCCGGAAGGCGGAAGCTATAAAACCATTAATATCGGTAAACAGCCTGTGGTTGTGGTACGTGACCGTAAAAAGAAAGTCCATGTACTTTTAAACCGTTGTCGTCACCGTGCAGCAACCGTATGTGAACATAAAAAAGGAAAAACTAATAGTTTTGTATGCCCGTACCACGGTTGGAGTTATGCACTTGACGGTAGTTTACGTGGTGTGCCATCTCCGGAAAGCTACGGCGATTGTTTAGATAAATCAGAATTACCACTGGTGAGTCTACGGGTAGAAGAATATAACGGGATGATCTTCGCTTCATTTAAAGAAGACATTCAACCGCTTGAAGAGTTCCTAGGGCCTGCGAAAAAATGGATTGACCTGTTTATGAAACAGGGTGCGGGTTATCCAATTAAAGTGTTGGGTGAACACCGTTTCCGTTTTCCGGGTAACTGGAAAATCCAGCTTGAAAATACCACCGATGCATATCACTTCCCGTTAGTACATAAGTCATTCTTAAGTTCTGTCGATGAAAAAACAGAAGAACTCTTTAACTTCGAAAATCAGCCGGGCTTTGTTGAAGACTTAGGTAATGGTCACAGTGTGATGGTAATGATTCCTGAACTGGTTGATCTAGACGAAGAGCTTATGGAGCGACCAATACAAGAACGTTTTGAAGACTTGGCTCAAGCTTTGCGCGACGAAGGTCATGAAGAATTAGAAGTACGCCGTATTGTTCGTGCAGTCGGTGGTTCTGGCTTTAACTTAAACTTATTCCCGAATATTGCATGTTCGATGGCGTTCTTCCGTGTGTTACAGCCAATTTCAGTTGCTGAAACAGAAATTCATCACTCGGTAATTACGATGGATGGTGGCCCACAAATTGCCAACCAATATCGCTTACGTTTGCATGAACATTTCCAAGGTCCATTTGGTTTTGGTACGCCAGATGACTCAGAAGCTTGGGAGCGCGTACAACACGGTGCCAATGCTGGTAATGATTTATGGATCATGTTGAACCGCGGTTTGCCGGGCGAAGTCAAAACTGAAGACGGCTTAAAAAGTGATGTCAGTGCTGAAACAGGTATGCGCGCAGCATACCAGCAGTGGAAAAAGATGATGACGGCTTAAGGAGAGAGCAATGAATATGAATCTGCAATTATTAAATGAAGTCACTGCTTTCATCTGGGCTGAAGCAGATATGTTAGACCACAGCGAGTACCGTGAATGGCTTAATTTATGGAATGAAAAAGGTGTCTATATCATTCCAATTGACCCAAACCTCACTGACTACGAAAACAACTTAAATTATGCCTATGACGATAATCATATGCGTAAGTTACGGGTAGAGCGTCTTGAAAATGGTGAGGCAATTTCTACGGCACCAAAGGCGAATACGGTACGCAGTATTTCGCGAGTACGAGTGATTCAAGATCAAGATGATGAAATCGTTTTACGCTGTGCTCAAAACCTACGTGAATTTCGTAAAGAAAACCTCAAGCATTACACGGCCGATATTACATACCATCTAACCCGTGATGCCGATACTGGCTTTAAGATTAACCGTAAAATCATTAACTTGGTTAACTCAACCGATACCTTGGCTGGTATTAGCTACATTCTTTAGGAGCGGTAACATGAAACAGGTTGTTTTAGTGACAGGTGCTGCTTCTGGACTCGGTAATGTCATTGCTGAATATTTTGCGAGCCAAGGACATCAAGTGATTTTGTCAGCCAGTACGCTTGAAAAAGCCGAAAATGCTAAGGCACAAAGTCAGTATGCCCAAAATATGTTTCCTTTAAAGCTGGATATTTCGGTCGAGGCAGATTTTCATGCAGCGGTGCAATGGATTGAAGAGAAATTTTCTAAACTTGATGTGTTAATTAACAATGCTACCGTCACCAAAGCAACGCCCGTATTAGAAATTACCGCAGCCGATTTTGATTGGGTGACCCAAGTTAACCAACGCGGCACCTTTCAGGCTTGTCAAATTATTGGCCAATATATGGCGAAAAAAGGTTATGGACGCATCATTAATATGGCGTCGTTAGCAGGACAAAA
>NZ_POYH01000063.1:27142-32952 GCF_002899995.1 Acinetobacter sp. AKBS16
CTGCAACGGGTGCACACTACGCGGCAACCAAAGGGGCCATTGTGACGTTAACCAAAATCTTTGCCAAAGAGTTTGCGGCAAAAGGTGTTACGGTCAATGCGATTGCACCGGGACCAATGGAGTCACCAATCGTTCATAGTGTGGTGCCAGACGAAAAAATGGAACAGTTCATCCAGAATATTCCGGTTAAGGCCTTAGGAAGTATGCATTTTATTGCTGAAACTTGTGGGTTGCTTGCAAGTCCAAATGCGAGTTTTGTGACTGGTGCAACATGGGATATTAACGGTGGTTTATTCATGCGTTAAGCCAATCGCTTAACCATGAAAAGGGAGTTAAATCATGACTACACTTTATGATGTTGTCGTTAAAAATCGCCATGTGGAAGGTGGAAATATTGCAGTTATGGAGTTTGAATCTGCAACTTCTGCTGCATTACCAAAGGTTGAACCCGGTGCACATATTGATGTGCACTTACCGAATGGTATGGTGCGCCAATATTCGCTTTGCCAAAATCCAAATGACGAAGGAAAGTTTCGCCTTGGAATCTTACGTGACCCTGAATCACGTGGTGGCTCGATTTCTGCATTTGATGAAATTAAAGATGGTATGCAAATTCAGGTCAGTGAGCCGAAAAACTTATTCCCACTTTTAAAAGCCAAGCACAGTGTATTGATTGGCGGTGGAATCGGGATTACGCCGTTAATTACGATGGCATATCAACTTGCACATGAAGGTGCATCATTTGAGCTTCACTACTGTGGTGCTAGCCCTGAAAAATGTGCTTTTGTTGATGAAATTAAAAATGGTGTGTTAGCACAATACACAACTTTCCATTTTAAATCCGAAGGCGCAAGCCACAGAGCATTTTTTGAATCTGCCATTAAAGATATTGATCCTGAAAGTCATATTTATACCTGTGGTCCAGTCGGTTTCATGGATTGGGTGATTAACCTCGCCACGACTCACGATTTTCCTGAGCAGCAAATCCACAAAGAGTATTTCCAAGTCGAAACCGACACATCGGGAGATTCATTTGAAGTGGTGGCTGAGCGTAGCGGAAAAATCATTATGGTCGAAGCTGGCGAAACCATTTTGCAGGCTTTGGCTAAAGAAGGCATCGAGATTGAAATGTCTTGCGAGCAAGGCGTATGCGGAACCTGTATGTGCGATGTAATTGAAGGCGAACCAGATCACAGAGATGTTTATTTTACTGACGAAGAAAAAGCCAGCAATGAGCAAATATTAGTGTGCTGTTCACGCTCTAAAACACCGAGATTAGTTTTAGATATCTAATGCTCTCGCGATTTATATGGATGTAAGAGAAGGTTTAGGAGAAAGATGATGAATGTATTACAACAAATAGATGAGTTTACGGTCGATCCACTACAGTTCCGACGAGCATTAGGAAATTTTGCAACAGGCGTTACCATTGTTACTGCACAAAATGCACAAGGTGAGAAAGTCGGTGTAACCGCAAATAGTTTTAACTCGGTATCGCTCGACCCACCGCTTATTTTGTGGAGCATTGATAAAAAATCGTCAAGTTTTTCAGTATTTGAAGAAGCAACACATTTTGCAGTCAATATTTTATCGGGCACGCAAATTGAGCTGTCTAATAAGTTTTCGAGACGCAATATAGATAAATTTGCCGACACAAATTTTCAACTCGGTGCAGGACGCGCACCCATTTTAGAAAATTGTTCTGCAGTGTTTGAGTGCGAACGTTATCAAGTGATTGAAGGTGGGGACCACTGGATTATTATTGGTAAAGTGGTTCGTTTCCATGATCAAGGCCGAAGCCCACTGGTTTACCATCAAGGTGCATATTCTTGTGTCATGCCGCATCCAAGCCTTCAAGTTAAGCAAACTGAACAGAGCGGCGTAGACCAAACACATTATGGGCACTTATATAATAATGTCTGCTACTTGATGAGCCGTGCTTTTAAAGCTTATCAAACCGACTATATTCCTAAGCAAATGGCTTCGGGTTTCCGTACCAGTGAATCACGGCTCTTGCTTGTTTTGGCAAGTGGTACTGCTTCTAGTAAAGAAGATTTACCGCGAGATATTGCTATGCCAATGCAAGAAGTTGAAAGGTCGGCTGAAATTCTAAAATTTGAAGGATTATTGGTCGATCATGATAATTTGTACGCCCTGACCGAAAAAGGCCAACAAACGGCGCAGTATTTGTTTGATATTGCCGATAGCCACCAAAATGAGGTGTTTAAAAAGTATTCTGAGGAACAAAAGAATATTTTTATTACCATGCTGCGAGATTTTGCGGGAGTAGCATAAGCCCCATTAAGCTGATAAATTGAATTGATTTATCAGCTTCTTTACATCTAGCTGACTATCATCAAAACAATTCCACGGATAAGGAATTTTTGGCACACAATTTGTTTATCAATAAAACATGATTGCAAATATGCCAAGACAGTGCACCACCACAAACATAAAATTTTGAGCGGTGGCACATGTATAGAGAGGTAAGGGATGAACCAATATGTAAGTGATGCATTACTCACATGGACGCACCATATTAAAAATGTGTGCGGCAATTTTGAAACCGATTTTGATGGAACCCGTAATTTATTCATTGGTGAGGTTCAGTGCTTTTTATTGGGCGATACCGAAATTGCTTTTATCAAAAACAATGCCAATAAAATTGTCCGAAAAGCCGATGAAATCGATCGAGTGAATAATCGTTTTTGTTTTTTGATTTTGCAGTATTCGGGAAAAATGCTGCTCGAGTATAAGAATGAAACCTTAAGCCTAAATGAAGGCGATATTGTGTTGGTGGACCCGGTCGAAACAATTTCGATGTATCCGCAAGGTTTGGTGAGTCAGATTTCAGTGCACCTGTCGCGTGAAAAATTACTTAAAGAAAATATTAGTACCGAATATTTTGGAAAACTGATTACTCAAAATATGAGTGGTTTTTTACTCAAGAATATTTTGAAAAATATGTCTGCTGAAAACATCAAACTTTGGTACGCAACCGAAGATGGTAACGCTTTTGAAGATGCGCTGATTGCCTTAATCAAACCCACAATCAATTATAAAAATGTTCATAGCTCCAATAACCTGATGGAAAAAGCCGAGCGTTTTATTATAGAGAACTTAGCAAAACCAGATTTAACACCTAAATTAATTGCAGAGCATATTGGGGTATCACTACGACATCTCTACCGTTTATTCCTTCAAGAAAATTTATCTATTAACAAATATATACAGCTAAAACGCCTAGAAAAAGTCAAAGCGGATTTGCTTGATAAAAAGAACAAACAGAGTTCGATTACCCAAATTGCCTTGAAGTGGGGTTTCTGGGACGGTGCTCATTTTTCAAAGATCTTTAAAAAGACCTATGGTATCTCTCCTAAAGAATTTAGAGAGGGTATGCCGGTTTAAATATTTCTTCTTTTAATGTCATTTTTAGACAAATTCGACGTCATTCTTGAACAAGCTAGCCCTATGTAACTGTGTTGAAATTAAATTCATTAGAGCAGGTTAGATAAGCTTAATAACCATAAAACTATTAAGTTGGTCTAATGAATTTCACTCACAGGAAGTGCATTTTAACTGTCTGATTCAGATAGTTCAGGGATAGATGAAAAGGATGAAACCCATGCGTAAACAACGATTATTGAATGACATACAAAAAATATTGGCACTTAACTTATCAATCGCTGCAAGCTTTTGGGGACTCAATACTCAAGCGTTTGCGCATGGTGGAAAGGCCGACATGGTCTCACTTTATCAAAACATGAGTGAGCAAGGCGCTAAAGTTGTTAAAGATGACTTTACCAATACCTATACAATTACCAAAGGCTCTATAGTGGTGAGAGCCAAGCCAAACTCAAATCAGGTTTTAGTGAATGGCAAACCTTTAAAACTCAGTGTCCCGTTATTAATCAAAGATGGTAAGCCTGTTATTGGAAAAGATTTTTTTAACGAAGTCTTCCAGTCGGGGTTAGATCAAACTTTTAAAGTTGAAAATACCTTTCACCCGCTCAATAGCTTAAATTCTGACGAAATTAAAAAGACATTTGATGTGATTAACCGCTCGAAATACGCTTATAAAAATATGCGTTTTGCCGAGTTAAAGCTTAAAGAACCTGAAAAAGCCAAAGTATGGGATTACTTTATTAATCATAAAGATTTTAAAGAAGATCGTATTGCCTCATTTATTTTATTAAAGGGCAATCAAGCGATTGAAGGTGAAGTTAATCTTAATACTCAACAAGTCACAAAATGGAATGTACTTAAAGATACTCACGGTATGGTGTTGCTTGATAATTTTGAAGCCGTACAGCGTGTAATTGAGACGAGTAAAGAATATCAAGATGCGTTACGCAAACGCGGCATTACCGATGTGAAGAAAGTGATCGCTACTCCGCTAACTGTTGGATATTTTGGCGGTAAAGATGGTCTGGATAAACAACTCAATATATTAAAAGTCGTCGCTTACCTCGATGTTGGGGATGGTAACTATTGGGCGCATCCAATTGAAAATTTAGTTGCTGTAGTCGATTTAGATAAAGAAAAAATTATCAAGATTGAAGAAGGTGCGATCATTCCTGTGCCGATGGCAAATCGACCTTATATGTCGAATAAGCCCGTAGCAAGTAAGTTAAAACCACTCAATATTACTGAACCTGAGGGTAAGAACTTTAGCATTACCGGTCAAACCATACATTGGGGGAACTGGTGTTTGCATGTGGCCTTAGATTCTCGTGTTGGCTTACAGCTTTCAACCGTGACTTACAAAGATAAGGGCGTAAAGCGTAAAGTCATGTATGAGGGTAACTTGGGTGGAATGGTGGTTCCATATGGTGACCCTGATATCGGTTGGTACTTCAAATCTTATTTGGACTCTGGCGAATATGGTATGGGAACACTTACCTCATCTATTATTCCGGGAACAGATGCACCCGACAACGCTGTTTTACTTGATGCCGTGATTGCAGACTACAAAGGCCAGCCACAAGTAATTCCAAATGCCATTGCTGTATTTGAACGTTATGCAGGACCTGAATATAAACATCACGAAATTTTTGGCAATCAGGATGCGAGTGAAGCACGCCGTGAACTTGTCGTGCGCTGGATTAGTACAGTTGGAAACTACGATTACATGTTTGACTGGGTATTTTCCCAAAATGGTGTAATTGGAATTAATGCTGGTGCAACGGGTATTGAAGCTGTTAAAGGTGTTAAATCACGCACCATGCATGACAGTACCGCCAAAGAAGACACCAAATATGGAACTTTAATTGACCATAATATTGTGGGTACAACGCATCAGCACATCTATAACTTCCGCTTAGATATGGATGTAGATGGGGAAAACAACAGCTTTATGCATATGGACCCTGTAGTGAAAGCCAATGACAAAGGTGGTGTTCGTACAAGTTCAATGCAAATTGACAGTAAAGTCATTACCAATGAGCAAAATGCAGCTGAAAAGTTTGATCCATCTACCATTCGCTTACTCACGAATTTCAATAAGGAAAATAAATTAGGTAATCCGGTTTCTTACCAGCTCATTCCTTTTGCAGGTGGAACACACCCTGTGGCGAAAGGAGCCAATTTTTCTAAAGATGAATGGTTATTTAAACGTTTGAACTTTATGGATAAGCAAATTTGGGTGACTCAATACAATCCAGACGAACGCTATCCTGAAGGGAAATATTCAAACCGTTCGACTCATGATACAGGGTTAGGACAGTTCATTGGCAACAACGAAAATATTGAAAATAAAGACCTTGTGGTGTGGATGACAACAGGCACAACCCATGTGGCACGTGCTGAAG
>NZ_POYH01000064.1:0-627 GCF_002899995.1 Acinetobacter sp. AKBS16
AATCCGCTTGGTGTAGTGACTGACATTATCGGTGGTGTTACTGGCGGTATTGGCGGTGACAATCCTCTTGGTGTAGTAACTGACATCATCGGTGGCGTTACTGGTGGCATTATTGGTGGTGGAACATCTCCTATTTCTCCAGTAATCGATGTTGTTCAAGGCGGCATCGATATTCTTCAAGGCGTTGAAAGCCTAAAAACCGAAATTATTAACACTGGTATTGATACAGTTGCGGATACAATTATCGGTATCCTTCCACAAGCAGAACATCCAGTTTCTGAAATTGCAGACCTTGGCACATTAACTTTCGAAACGTCTCGTGACACAGTCAACGGCGCTCTTGAAGTTGTTTCTGATTTAGTCGGCGGTGATATTCAAGGCGCTACTGAATCGGCTACCGGTATTCTCGATACGCTTATTACAAATGGTACAACTGCAACTGGTTTAGTAACTGAAATCATTGGCGGAGTAACAGGAACTATTGGTGGCGTAACTGGCGGAGATAGCCCACTAGGGTTAGTAACTGATTTACTTGGTGGTTTAACTGGTAGCGTAGGCGGCGACAGTCCGCTTGGCGTAGTCACTGACCTTCTCGGCGATTTAACTGGTAGCGTAGGTGGCGACAGT
>NZ_POYH01000064.1:729-1821 GCF_002899995.1 Acinetobacter sp. AKBS16
CGGATATCGTTGGAAGCTTAACGGATGGTGTTACTGGTGAAGGCAGTTTAGATGTTATTTCTAATTTGCTAGGCGGATTAACTGGTGGTAGCTTACTCGGTGGTGTAACTTCTACAGTATCTAGCGTAACAAATACAACGCATACGATCGTACCGACATCATTACTTACTGATAACTTCCTAGAAAACTCTTTCAATACTGTTTAATAATTACAAAGAAAGCCACTTTATATAAGTGGCTTTCTTTTTTAATATATTTTTAAATATTAATTAATCTCTTGCCATTTATAATATTTTCTATGAGCTAACTCCAACATTGCATAATCATTAGGTGTATCACCATAAGCATAGATTATAGGATATTGAGTTAAGTCATATTTATTTTTTATTCTATTTACTTTTTCTAAATAACCACAATCACCATCAATAAAACAACCTGTCAAAATACCATTATCTATTTCAAGTTGATTACAGATAACATCCAGATCTAAAGATTTACACCAACTTTCCAAGTAAACACTTAATGAAGCAGATACAACAACAACCTGATCTCCCTGTTGTTTATGCCAGAGAATGGGTTCTAAAGCATTTTCACGAATACAGGAAGAAATTACTTTTTAGCAAACTCTTGTCCTTTGCCTATCAAAGAAGCTGCATCATAGCCGACATATCCCACTTGGCAGAGCTTAGTACGGATCGTTTTATCCGTTACCCACCCAAGCTTATAACCCGCTATATAAGGTGCAAGACGGATGCCACCTAATATTTGAGTTTTTTTACTCAAAGAAAATTTAAGGAATAAACTGAAGGTATCATTATGGGGGATCGTGCCATCAAAATCGAATAAAGCCAGATTCATTTATCGTTATCTCTAATATAATTAAAAAGTTATAAAATTTAGATTTTTAAAAATTAATAAACAGCAGATACAAAAAAACCGCTATAAAAGCGGTTAATTCTTCAAGTTGGTGCGCTCAGAGAGATTCGAACTCCCGACCCCTTAGTTCGTAGCCAAGTGCTCTATCCAGCTGAGCTATGAGCGCGTAACTTGTGTGCTTTTCAGCGATTCGTTCGATTTTACTTGGTGCGCTCA
>NZ_POYH01000064.1:1882-3205 GCF_002899995.1 Acinetobacter sp. AKBS16
ATGGCGGTGAGAGAGGGATTCGAACCCTCGATACCAGTAATAGGTATGCTTCCTTAGCAGGGAAGTGATTTCAGCCACTCATCCACCTCACCGGAACGAGCCGCCATAATACAAACTAAAACTACATTGTTCAAGTCATGATACTGAAATTTTCTTGTTTTTTCGTTCAATTAAATATTTTTTAAACAATTTTCGTATTCTTTTCGCCTTTTTCAATCAAACGCTTGTTAAGATAGATATTATTTCTTTATTTCAACACAGTAGTGCATAACACATTATTGCAAACCTGAACGTGCAGTTCTGGTCTGCATGTCTTATGCTAAACCTATCTGCCAAGCATGAAACCAAACGACATGACAAAAAACTGGGTTGACCCCGAAGCAAAAGCCGAAGCTGAACGTTATGACAATCCTATTCCAAGCCGTACTCTTATTTTAGATACGTTGGAACAATTGCAAACACCGCAATCTCATGCAGAACTTGTTGACCATTTTCATATTCAAGATCAGAAAAGTATTGAAGCCTTAAGTCATCGCTTAAGTGCTATGGTTCGTGATGGCCAACTTATGAAGGATGGTTTTAAGTTTCAGTTGGTGGCAGACCAACCTACCTATGAAGCAACTGTCTATATTAATAGTAAAGGTTTGGGTACAGCACATATTGATGGTCAAGATGATTTGTTATTACCTGAGCGTGAGTTACGTTTAGTCTTTAATGGTGATCGGGTCCGTGTTCGGCAGACATCGGTAGATCGCAAAGGTAAACCATGGGGTTTCATTACCGAAGTTATACAGCATCGAGTAAAACAGTTAATTGGTAAATTGTCGGTACATGACGGCGAATATTTTATTCAGCCTAACAATCCAAATCAGCATCAACCTATCCCACTAGAAAAAGAATTGGTTGAACATGCTAAAGCAAATGTCGGCGATATGCTTCGTGTTGCTATAGACACTTACCCAACCCGGGAAGAATTTGCAACGGCACATATTATTCAGTCTATGGCAGATAAAGCCGATACTGAAATTATTATCCCGCAGACCATTTTAGAGTTTGGTTTGCCTTACGAATTTCCAGATGAAGTTATAAAAGAAGCTGAAAGTTTCAAAGAACCTGCTGAACAAGATCGCGAAGGTCGAGTTGATTTAAGAGACTTGGCACTTGTCACAATCGATGGTGAAGATGCGCGAGATTTCGATGATGCAGTATATGCGGAAAAACGTCCTGGTGGTGGTTACCGAGTTGTCGTTGCAATTGCCGATGTGAGCCATTATGTACGTTTAGATTCGGCATTAAATGAAGAAGCTGAAGAGCGCGGCACTT
>NZ_POYH01000064.1:3271-25879 GCF_002899995.1 Acinetobacter sp. AKBS16
CGGTTTATTTCCCACATTTTGTTTTACCAATGCTACCAGAAGCATTATCAAATGGATTGTGCTCACTTAACCCACACGTAGATCGTCTATGCATGGTCTGTGACCTAAAACTTTCTCGTACGGGTCGTGTTACAGGTTATGAATTTTATCCGGCAGTCATGCATTCAAAAGCACGTTTGACCTATACACAAGTAGGACAATATTTTGAAGGTGCAACTGATGCAATTCCAAAAGATCGTGATATTCATAAATCGCTAAATACACTTTTCCAGCTTTACCAGATTTTGAAAAACTTACGTGTTGATCGTCATGCAATGGAGTTTGAAACCATTGAAACTTATATGACCTTTGACGAGTTAGGTGGAATTAAAGAAATTTTACCTCGTACACGTAATGATGCTCATAAGCTTATTGAAGAGTGTATGTTGCTTGCCAATGTAGCAGCAGCAGAATATGCCTTAGAACATGATATTCCGATGTTGTATCGTGTACATGAGGCACCTGAATTCTCACGTATTCAAAAAGTAAAAGATTTTGTAAAACTATTGGGTTTACCTTTCCCTGACCAACCAACTCAGGCAGATTATCAAAAAGTTATTGAGGCAACTAAAGACCGTATTGATGCGCCAAGCATTCACGCCGTGTTATTACGCTCAATGATGCAAGCTTACTATGGTGCCAAAAATGCAGGTCACTATGGTCTAGCTTATGAAGCTTATACACATTTCACTTCACCAATTCGCCGCTACCCGGACTTATTGTTACATCGTGCAATTAAAGCTCATCTAAAACAAAAGCCTTACCCACTTTCCGGTGCAGCTTTAGATGATGCAGGTGAACATTTCTCTCAAACAGAACGCCGTGCCGATGAAGCATCCCGCAGCGTAACGACTTGGTTGAAATGTCACTATATGCAACAACATTTAGGTGATGAGTTCATTGGTATTGTGAGTGCGGTAACTGAATTTGGCCTATTTGTTACTCTTAAAGATCTTTATGTTGATGGCATGATTCACATTAGCCAACTTGGCGATGATTTCTTTATTTACGATCAAGCAAGTCAAAACCTCATTGGACAAAATCGTGGTCAAGTCTTCGGTTTAGGCGACGAAGTTAAAATTCAAGTTGCTGGTGTAAATCTAGAAGAGCGTAAAATCGATTTCCAACTCATTAAACAAGTTACTCATGCTGGACGTGTAGTTCGTAGTCGTGCTCCACGCACAACCAAAACAAGCACCCAAGCAACAGAAGAAGTTTTTGGTAAACCGTCTGTATCAACTGATGGTGAAAAACCTGTCCGTAAAAAGAAGGAAAAAGGTAAACCAAGCTCATATAGTAAAAAGTCTGGTAAGAAAACCTCTACAAAAGCAGAGGCCAAACCAGAAAAAGTAAAGAAAAAAGCGAAACCTAAAAAGAAAAAGTCAAACGCCAAGTCTAAGGCTGACTAATTCATAGGTATTTGCATTAATTATGATTAAGCTCCCAAAATGGGGGCTTAATGTTTTTAAAACGTTTATTTTTTAAATTAAACTTGATTTCCTGCCTAACAATACCTACATCTAATACTATGTTTAAAAAATAATGTGGCTATTAGCAATGACTTTACAGCAAGCGACTCTACCTACTCCCCGCTTTGATCAAATTACATTAGATAATTTAAAACAAGATATTCAACAGGCGATCCAAGCAGGACAAGAGTTTTTAAACACCCTTACGGCTGCACCATCCGAGACAGATCAGCAACTTGCCGTACTTGAACAAATTGATGCACTTGAAAATAACCTCAGTGAATCATGGGGAGTGTTGTCACATTTAAATGCTGTGATGAACAATGCTGAAACCAGAGAAGTCTATCAATCACTATTACCCGCTTTAAGTGAATATTACACTCAGCTTGGACAACACACGGCGTTATATCAGACCTATCAACTCATTCATGATGGTCAGAGCTATTCAAAGCTAAGCCCTGCGCAACAAAGTGCCATCCGTCTCGCTTTACGTGATTTTAAACTTTCTGGTGTTGCTTTAGAGGGTGAAGAAAAAAAACGTTACGCTGAAATTTCTGCACGTCTTTCACAGCTTTCTTCTGACTTCTCAAACCATGTACTTGATGCGACACAGGCTTATTTTAAACCACTGACAGAAGACCAATTAAAAGGTCTTCCGGAAAGTAATGTTGAGTTATTAAAACAGTACGGCAAACAGCGTGAGCTTGATCAAGCGGTCGCAACTTTAGATTTTCCAGCTTATTTTGCCATCATGACCTATGCCGATGATCGTGCCTTGCGAGAAGAGCTTTATAAAGCTTATGTCACACGTGCATCAGATCAGTCTGAGCAAACAGAATTTGACAACAGCAAAATTATGGAAGAAATCCTGAGTCTTCGCCAAGAGATGGCAAAACTACTCGGTTTTAATAACTATGCTGAATATTCTCTTGCCAGCAAAATGGCGCCTGATGTCAAAACAGTTCACGACTTTTTAGTCGATTTAGCTGAGCATGCACGTACCCCTGCACTTCAGGAAGTTGCCGAACTCCAAGCTATTGCCAAACAAGATGGTATTGATGAGCTTAAACCTTGGGATACCACTTACTATTCTGAAAAGCTTAAACAACAACAGTTCAACTTATCACAAGAAGCTTTAAAACCTTACTTCCCTGCACCAAAAGTGATTCAGGGATTATTCCAGATCGTACAGCGTCTATATGGTATTAACATCGTTGAACGTGAAGCTCCGGTTTGGCATCCAGATGCACGTTATTTTGAGTTAGAAGGCCAAGGTGAAGTTGTTGGCGGCTTCTTCTTTGATTTATATGCGCGCACAGGGAAACGTGGTGGAGCATGGATGAGTGGTTTCCGCTCACGTATGCAAACTGTTCATGGTTTACAAAAACCAATTTGCTATATGGTGTGTAACTTCACTCCACCTGTAGGCAACCAGCCAGCCTTACTCACCCATGATGAAGTCATTACCTTATTCCACGAGTTTGGTCATGGCTTACACCATATGCTTACTGAAGTAGATAATATCTCAGTTGCAGGTACTCACGGCGTTGCTTGGGATGCAGTCGAGTTACCAAGTCAGTTTATGGAATTCTGGTCATGGGATAAAGAAAGTCTTGATGTTTTAAGTGAGCATATTGAGAGCAAACAGACCTTACCTCAAGAGTTACTTGATGCATTATTAAATGCACGTTTCTTCCAGTCTGGTATGCAAACTTTACGTCAGCTTGAATTTGCCTTATTTGACTTAACTATTCACACAAAAACTCCTGCGTTGAATAGTGAGCAAATTCAGCAGACCTTAAATGATATTCGCAAACAATATGCGGTAGTTCCAACCGTCAACTACAACCGTTTCCAACATAGCTTTAGTCATATTTTTGCAGGCGGCTATGCAGCAGGTTACTACTCTTACAAATGGGCAGAAGTTTTAGCAAGTGATGCCTTTGACCGTTTTGAAAATGAAGGTATTTTCAATACTCAAACGGGTAAAGAATTCCGTCAGGCAATTTTAGCGGTGGGTGGGAAAGATACTGCTCTTGAAGCATTTGTGAATTTCCGCGGTCGTGAGCCAAAAATTGATGCATTGTTACGTCATCAAGGTTGGACGAACGATAACAAAACCGCTTAAACTATGGGCCTAAATTGATCGTGTGGTTAGGGTGATACAGATGAAGAAACGTTTCATTGCTGGGGCTAAATGTCCAAAATGTGAAGCCATAGATCGGATTGTCATGCTAACCACCGCTGAAGACGAATGGATTGAATGTATCGAATGCGGTTATAGCGAAAATCGTCCGACTCATATTGATGAGCCTGAAACGCCCGCTATACCTGATGAAATTGGGGTAATACAGTTCAAGCCTCGTCGTTCTGACTAAAGGTCTTAGACATGCCACTACAAAGAAAACAAAACTCAAAACTATTGTGGATTTTAATTGGGGGCTTAAGCATTCTCGTCGTGCTTTTTTTCGCAGCACAATGGTTTTTCAAAAAAACTGAAACATCAGCGCCAATGGTTGATCCACAACCAGCCTCGGTACCAGCTCCTGAAAAAACTGCAAAACCCTCTGAAAGCTCGGAACCCGTAGTTCAAACACAAACCGCTAACTCACAGCAACTTGTGAATGAAGATGTGCTCAATCAACCAATCCCTGCTCAAGAATCTTTAGCTAAAGAAGAAGTGTCTAAACTCAATGACATTCATCGTCAATTGCAAGATCAGGAAGCGACACTAAAAGCTCAACATGCTGATGCAGATCAACTTATTAAGCTAAAAGAAGAGCAAGTGAAGCTTCTTGAGGCCCAAGTTAAACAACAATAGTATTTGTTTAACTCTAGATATGATGCAAAAAGCTAGTTCACTCTGAGCTAGCTTTTTTATTTACTAAAAATTTATATGTTCAAAATAACTACCACATAAAAAAACACCCTCTTAAAGAGAGTGTTTTTGCTCGGCTTATATATTTAAATTATTTGTACCAACCAAATAGTTTCAGTATTAGTGGTGCATAAGTTACCAATACCAATGATGAGAACAAGACAATAATTGGTAATAACCAACGTTCATATCGGTAGTAGAAACTGGTGTACTTCTCTTTGGCTTCTGCATCGGCAGCATTCACCTCATCATCACCAACGGATAACCGCGTTAATAGATGGTTCAAGGCAACTGGCGGCGTTACATAACCAAATTCGAATGCGACCAATACAATCATCCAGAAGTGAATTGGATGAATACCATTTTCGTAAGCTACAGGAGCAATAGTTGCTGCCACTAAAATTACAGCACCAAATGGATCTGTACACATACCAATAATTGCAAGTAACAGTGCAATACATGCTAATGATATATAGATACTGCCTAAATGAGTTGGTAATAATTCAACCACTTCAGAGCGTTCAATTAAGCCGCCTACACTTGCAGACAATGCCATCAAAATAATTAAGGCACCAATATGTCCCACTGTTTCTGATGTCGCAAAACGTAAAGCACCACCAAAACCAAGACGGAACTGTGAACTATGCGGATCATGAGTCTGTAAGAACGGTGATTTCTTTTCATGCTCACGAACAATCGCCTCATGAATATTTAAAGCTGGTGCCTCTTTAGGCATAACCATTTTATCGTACAGAATCATCGCAATAAGCACGAGTGGCAGAATCACTGGTGCAGTAAATTCATTCATTCCTGTATCTAATGCATATTTATAAAATGCAAGGACAACTACAGTAATTAAGATATATGGAATAACTGGTACGAAAGCTCGTGCCATACCTGGTAGTGCCACTTTTGGCGAGTTCACACGGAACTTTTCTTCAGCCAATAAAAGAGATACACCCAAGAAAATAAATGCTGTTAGCCAGAAGACATAAATACCATGTCCGAATAATTCATCAGATGTAACATGACGACTATCCAACATCGCAATTAGAACGACCAAGAGACATGGACGTACAACCACCCCTAGGGAACCGGACATTGCAGATACAGCTAATGCATATTGACGGCGAGCGCCTGCGTTCCAAACTTCCTTATAAATAATCGCACCAGCCGCGATAACGAAAATCCCCGAAGCACCGGTATAAGCAGTCGGTACAGCAGCAGCAATCAGAATTAACCAAGTTAAGGTTTCTGGTGCCAAGTTCCATGGACGAAGTACATTTAAGAACAAGTCCATAACACGGGTTTGCGTGAGTAACATACCCGCCCAAATAAATAAGGCAAGATTTAAGAAGATACCCGAGAACTCAACCAATAAACCAAGATAAATCCCTTGCCCCATTGGATAATCCATAAAGAACGTGAATACAATACCTGTAATTAGTGCCATATAGGCATATAAAGGTACAGAAAGTAAGGCTAAACCTATATTACCGCCTTCACGTTTTGGTGGAGGTGAAACAAATAGTTGATACAGACTAATTAAGGTCAGAACAACAAACAGAATCATCCATATCCAGTAAATCGTTACTGTTTCATAAGTAGGTGTTACCCCTGAATTAATGACTGAACGATACTGGCTAATGACCGAGAAGCTCAGTAGCGCATTACCAATCAACATAAATAGAGAATACACTTTGTAATCTATTTTTGTTGCTGGATTACGCAAGCCAATATGGTGGTATTTCAATGATGCAGTAATCGCTGAAATCAGTACCATAAAGACCAGTAAAATGGCACGGTTCTCTGTACCGAATTTAAAAATACCAAAGAAACCTGTTTCGATCGCACGATAAGTACGTACTCCCGGGTTTGCTTCGATATATTTAATAGTTTTGTCATAAGCCTGATATTTTTCTTCACATTGCTGCTGTGCTGCCAGTAAGGATGCACGGACATCACTTTCCGATGCAGCACCAAAGAAGCTCGCAAAATCATCAGATGCATTTGCTTTCATCTGCTCTTTTACTTGAGCATCAATATTCGGATGTCGATCACAAGTCGGCTTTTCAGGCTCAGCACGCAAGAATGAATATTGCATGCCTGTAGCAGGGTCACCATAAAGACGTTCCCCGATACGTAATAATTGACCGTGGATCATTTCCCCGGTACCAATTATGAGCGTCATCAATAGTAAAATGAGGATAATGAATGTTGAGATCCATTCATTCCAGATATAACCCAGCAGACCTAATCCAGATCTTTTTTCTTGATATTCTTGCATAAATATTCCAATTTTGTTCTCTCAAACCCCTCATAACAAAGGCTTTGAGTCATGCAATTTCCTTGGTCAGGGGTATCGTCCATCCCCCTTCTACCAATCCCTTTATTCAACGATCAAATTTGCATCAAACTTTATCAATAAAGAATGACTAAAATCACTTTTTTAACAGTTTGTATTGTCAATCTTTCTATTTGAATCTTTGTATGAGCCAATAGCATCCTCCAAAGATTGCACCACCAATCGCCCCATATAGATGAGCTTCAGTTAAAACTGGACTACCAATGAGCTGGGCTGTTCCTGTTTGCCCAAATGTATTTTCCCAAATCAACTTTGCAACAATTAAACCTAAGACCAGAAATGCAAAATTCCTTTCTTTACGGTATTGCAAGTAAACCAAAGCAACTGCGGTATATAACCCATGGAGTACACCAGAAAGGCCGGCATATGCATCGATATTGGGCAAATAAAAATAGAACACCAAGCTAATAAAAGGTGGTAAAAGAAAAAGAAGACTTAAAATGTGCCACACTTTGGTATGGGGAAATATGAAAGGCAAACACGCAAATGCCATCATATTTAAAAGAAAGTGAATCCATCCGACATGTACCCAGTGCGCTGTCCATAAACGCCAGAACTCGCCGAGTAAGCTTTCACGCCAATAGATAAAATAATCCGGAAACACCTGTAAACATGCAGAAACAGAAATGCACCCTGCGACCAAAAGCACTTTTTTATTGAGTACATGATCTTTCATAGCACACTCCTTTTAAACCAGGCTCCTTACGATTACTAGAGTTAGTAACCCTAAGGAGTGAGTTCCTTCAGATCTATTTACTGTGCTGGTGCAGTTTTCGTATCAGCTGGAGCTTCCGATGCAGCTCCACCATCAAACAACTCATCCAATTCAGCTGAGCCTTCGTTTTTCTCATCCCAGAAATGAGACATACCGTCATCACCGGTACGAACACCAGTATGCTCAGTCCAGTAACGGTCAGAAATACCGCGCACAATTAAACCAGCCATACTATCGATTAATTTAAAGTTCGGATTGACAGGTTTGTCATCTGCTTGAGATGCGGCATAAGTTTTTAATGCATCACGGATTTTGGCATCGTCACCACTCGCTTGAGCAGCTACGGCATATAACGCATGAGATAAACGAACACCTTTTTGTTCACCAATTTGCACGGACTGTTTTAAAGTCTCATATGGATCAGGCTTCCCTTCATTAGCGCCTGGTAATAAAGTCCAGATCACTGCGCGCGTTGCATTTGGTGCGCCCCAGAATTTTTGGTTATCAAGGCAGACCATACCGCGCTCTACAATAGCAGCAATATCTTTCGGAACATTGACAGAACCGCCAGAGTTAATATCGTTGGTCACAGCTTGAAGACCACTAATCATCCCAAGTAAATATACAGTTTGGTCAATATCACTACGCATTGTTGGACAAGAATCACCTAAATGATATTTATATTTAGATTCCCAACGATCAGCAAAGAGCTTATAGCCTGCGTATTGTCGCTCAGCAGCAATTGCAGCCCAACGCTTCTGTGCAATACGTGCATCTTGAGCTTCTGTTACCTGCCCTGCTTTTGAAGCGCGCAAATAACGTAACTCCTGTTCTAATGCTTGGTTTTCCGCGCATACACCTGAAGCAGCATACATTAAGACAGCAACACGAGTAGGATCTGCCCCCATACCTTTAGTCGACATGATTGCAGGAGTTAAGGCACTACCAGTATTACAGACCATTTCAGCATCTTGCATTGCCAAAATAGGTGGAACGACGTGCTTTTCAGTAAAACCTAAAGCAACATTTGCTCCACTCTTCACGACGTATGAACAACCTGATAAAACTGAAGCTGCAAGAAAACTTACCGCCAAACCTTGGCATATTTTTTGGACTTTAGACATCTTCCTGTCCTCGATGTAATTTGTTTTTTCCTTTTCAGATGTACATTAGCAGATGCATATCTTGAATAAAAGAGTAATTACTCTAATTGTAGCGCTTATACTTTGACACACTTCACAGCAGATAAAATTGACAGTTTTTCAGGGAAACAAAAATTTTAGGCAAAAAAAAGTAGCATTGCGACGGTTCAGCACATGCTACTTATTAACTGGGATAAGCTTTTAACGGCTTATATTATTGTTGTTCTAGATAATCCTTAAGTAAAGTTCCTGCTCTTCCTACTACTACAGCCATAATTACTGCAATCAACAGAAACATCCACATTGAAATCTCCATGAGAGACCTCCTTACTACGTTCGCACCCAGTTAAAAACTGGACACTTGATGAAATTAATCGATTAACCAATTAGATTATTGACTGATCGATGACCTTTGCATCCTCTGTCTCTTAACTTTGCTAAGATTAACTCGGTTAAGATGTTCCCTGAGTAAAGTTCCTGCTCTTCCTATCACCACCGCCATAATTATGGCAATGACCAAGAACGACCATGTTGGCATCTCCATTTGAGACCTCCGACACACTTTACGTTGGTGTTTGTACTTTAACCGATAGCATAGTAACCATATTGAGAAATTGTCCGACAATTAACTTTCTTGCTGTTTTTTCTGTATTTTAACTAGACAATTTCAATTTCTCAAAAAGAAATAAAATATAAGTTATTGATTAATAATAATTTTAAATAAATATACAAATGTAAAATTGTCTAACAATTAATAGAGTTTTTCTAAAGTTTTAAGCTTTTTCCACTCTGCTAATGACATTTGATCAAACCAAATGATAGAAGTTAGTTTTTTATGACCTTCAAAATAGATCACTATGAAAATCTGATAATCAATTATTTTTAAAATTTTGACGCGAGAAATGGTGTTCTGTGAATGATAAGCAAGCGACCATAGTTTTTTATCTAAATAAGCAATTTGTGCAAGCTGCGGACGCTTTAAAAAGAAAATAAAGTTGATAAATAGTAAGCTGATTACAACTAACCACCATAGTAACGGCATTAATTGATAAAATAGAACTGCTAAGCTTAAGCCAATAAAAAACTGAAATATAATCGAAAAACGACTATATTTCAGCTTAAAATTCAAATGGTTGATCAAAATAAATTAACCATGAACATAGTGTTTTAATTTATAGATAAAGTCACGTAATTCGGTACGTGGTGGTTCTGATACTTCCATAAACCAATCTAGTAAATCAGGGTCTTCCTGTTCTACCAACTCAGCAAACAACGCTTTTTCTGCCGGGTCTGCCTTTAAATAATAATTTTTCACATAAGGGTCAAAATAGACATCAATTTCCTTTAAACCACGACGTGCGCGATAGATTACTTTACGTTCTTCCAAGGTCATTTCTTCAGACATTTATTTCCCCATCTGCGTTGATAGTGCGCTTAGTTTACCTGATCACATGAGAAAGTTCGCTAAAAATATCAAATTGACCAAACTTATCACTTCACCGCCATAAATGAGCATTCATCACATTGTTAGACCTAGTCGCTTCCCTTATGTTTAGCTCATAACATCAAGCCCAAACCAAGGAAGAAATACAATGCAATCTGGTGCTATTCGTCCCATTCCAAATATGTTACCTCGCCATTTATTTAATGAAGAACATGAAGCTTTTCGGGAAACGGTACGTAAATTCTATGAGAAAGAAGTTGTACCTAATATTGAAAAATATGAAAAACAACAACATGTTGACCGAGATCTTTGGAATAAAGCTGGTGCATTAGGTTTACTCTGTACCACCATGCCAGAACAATATGGTGGTTCAGGTGTCGATCGCCTATACAGCATGATTCTTATTGAAGAACAAGCCTATGCGATGGACTCAAGTACAGGTTTCTCACTGCATTCCGACATTGTAGCCAACTATATCAATAACTTCGGTAATGAAGAGCAAAAACAGAAATGGCTCCCTAAAATGGCTACTGGTGAGACGGTTACCGCAATTGCCATGACCGAGCCGGGAACAGGTTCAGACTTGCAAGCGGTTCGTACAACAGCCGTTCTTGATGGCGATGAATATGTCATTAATGGTTCAAAAATATTTATTACCAATGGCTATTTATGCGATATGGCGATTGTCGTTTGTAAAACGGGGAATAGCGATAAAGGATCAGCCAATTTATCACTCATTATTGTCGAAGCTGACCGTACTGGTTTTACTAAAGGCAAACCACTTAACAAAATTGGTATGAAAGGCCAAGATACCTGTGAACTCTTCTTTGATAACGTTCGTGTCCCTAAAGAAAATCTTTTAGGTATGGAAGGTATGGGCTTTATCATGCTCATGAAAGAATTAGCGTGGGAGCGTATGCTAGTTGCTATTATCTGCCAAGCCGGGGCAGAAGCGGCATTTGCACATACTGTTCAATATACAAAAGATCGTAAAGCATTCGGCAAACCAATTGGAGCCTTCCAAAATACTCGTTTTAAACTTGCTGAACTTAGAACAGAGATAGATTTCTGCCGTACCTATTTAGATCGTTGTATGGAATTACAACTCGATGAAAAATTGAGTGTTGAAGCTGCAGCGGCTGCAAAATATAAAATTTCAGATATGTTTTCAAAAGTTGTAGATGAATGTCTTCAATTACATGGCGGTTATGGCTATATGCTGGAATATCCAATTGCCCGCGCTTATATCGACCACCGAGCAAACCGTATTTATGCAGGCACCAATGAAATTATGAAAGAATTAATCTCTAGAACTCTTTAATCTTTACTATAAAAAGGAGGCTTATAGCCTCCCTTTTATTTTCGAATATCAAGACACTAATTTTGGTTTACGTGTGGTAACTTCTGAATGCTTATGAAAACGTAGAACACCATCATCAAATTTTGCATTTTTTAATGATTTTCGGTCTTCAAGATAATTATTGGTTACCTGCCATGGTGCTTGTTTACCTTGTTTAGGAATCACGTCGGCAGCACGACTAATATAACCAGATGATAAGCTACCCATGACTGTGTCCTCTTCCATCACACTCTTATCACCAGATGGAATGACTTCATCATAATTATTCTTATCCATGTAGTTTAATAAACGGCAGATATAATCTGCTGCAATATCAACTTTTAATGTCCATGAAGCATTTACATAGCCAATAATCATCGCCATGTTTGGTACATCGCTGAGCATCACGCCGTTATAAAGCATGTGTTCAGATGATTTAACTGGCTCCCCATCAATAGTTGCCTGCACACCGCCCATGATTTGAACCTGCAAACCTGTTGCAGATACGATAATATCGGCATCAAGATGCTTGCCTGATTTTAATTGAATACCAGTCTCAGTAAATTTTTCAATTTGATCAGTTTCAACACTCGCCTTACCTTCACGAAGAATTTTGAATAAATCACCATCAGGAACTACGCATAGACGCTGATCCCAAGGGTTATATGAAGGTGTAAAATGTTTCATATCAACTTTACCCTTAAGTTGCATTTCAATTGCTTTTAAGAGTAAACGACGAACTGTTTTAGGATGCTTTTGAGACAATGCATAAATTGCTCGTTGCATACCAATATTACGAGCACGCGTAAATTTATAGGCTGCTTCTTCAGACATAAATCTACGAGTTTTTTCATAGATGAAATCAATAGACGGAACAGAAGCAATATAAGTTGGTGAACGTTGCAACATCGTTACATGACCTGCTCCACCTTTTGACATTGCAGGCACCAGTGTAATTGCTGTAGCTCCACTACCAATAATTACTACTTTTTTACCCTTATAATCCAAATTTTCCGGCCAATGTTGTGGATGAATGAGTTGACCTTTGAAAGCTTCTTGATTTGGGAAAGTTGGCGCGTAACCTTGGTCATAATTATAATAACCAGTACAACCTACAACGAAGTTAGCAACCCAAGTCTGCTGTTTTTTCTTATTGTCCTCAACAATAACATGCCACTTTTTCGAGGCAGAATCATAATTCGCAGAAAGGACACGATGGCCGAAATGAATTTTTTCTTTTAACTTAAACTCATCAATCACTTCCCCTAGATATCCTTTAATAGAGGCACCATCAGCGAGAACATTGGCTTTGCGCCATGGTTTAAAGTTAAAACCAAAAGTAGACATATCTGAATCAGAACGGATACCAGGATAGCGGAAAAGATCCCAAGTTCCACCAAACGATTCACGACGCTCCAAAATTTCAAACTGACGTTGTGGAGAGTTTTTAGATAAGTGGGCAGCAACTCCTATTCCTGATATGCCTGCACCAATGATTAATACATCAACTTGCTTTTCCATTTTATTTTTATACCCATTGTTGAGAATATAACTTTATTAAATCACAATTTTGACAATACACAATGTCAAGTTTGACCGTTTATCCGTTTTTTTATGTCACTTGGGGACAAATTTTTAATTTTATGTTTTTTGGAAAATAAAAAAGACCGGCATAAAGCCGGTCTTTTTTGAATAATATCAATTATTCAGCTGAAGTGTTCACTTCACGATCTACAAGCTCAACGTAAGCCATCGGTGCTGCATCACCAGCACGGAAGCCCGCTTTAAGAACACGTAGATAACCGCCGTTACGTTCTTTGTAACGAGGGCCGAGTACGGTAAATAATTTACCAACAGTTGCAGCATTACGAGTACGAGCAAATGCTAAACGACGATTTGCTACAGTATCGTTTTTTGCTAGAGTGATTAAAGGCTCAGCAACACGACGTAATTCTTTAGCTTTAGGCAAAGTTGTTTTGATCAACTCATGTTCAAATAAAGAATTAGCCAAGTTTTGGAACATCGCTTTACGATGGCTGCTTGTACGGCCTAATTTCACACCACTATTACGATGACGCATGGTGATAGTCCTACTTAATTAACGGCTACGATAGGCAAAACGGTCGTCCATACGAAGACTAGCTGGTGGCCAGTTCTCAAGACGCATACCGAGTTGTAAACCTTTCGATGCCAAAACATCTTTGATCTCTGTTAACGATTTTTTACCAAGGTTAGGAGTTTTTAACAACTCAACTTCAGTACGTTGAACAAGATCACCAATGTAGTAAATATTTTCTGCTTTCAAACAGTTAGCAGAACGAACAGTAAGCTCTAGATCATCTACTGGGCGAAGCAAGATTGGGTCAACTTCTTCACGAGGTTCTTGAGCAACAGGAGTTTGGTCTTTCTGAAGATCAACAAAAATTGCAATTTGTTGTTGCAAGATTGTTGCCGCTTTGCGGATTGCTTCTTCAGGATCAACCGTACCGTTGGTCTCAAGATCGATTACCAGTTTATCTAAATCGGTACGTTGTTCTACACGCGCATTTTCTACGGTGTAAGAAACACGCTTAATTGGGCTATAAGAAGCATCTAACTGTAAACGACCTACAGGACGTGTTTCGCCTTCAGGGAAACGAGAGTCAGATGTTTCATAACCACGACCTTGAGAAACTTTCAAGCGCATTTTTAATGAGCCTGTAGCACTCAAAGTACCAATTAAATGTTCTGGGTTAACCACTTCAACATTATGAGGTAAACGAAGGTCGGCAGCAGTAATGTCACCAGGACCTTGTTTTTCTAATGTTAAATAAGCTTCATTTTGATCGAACAGCTTAATAGACAATCCTTTTAGGTTCAGCAAGAGCTCGACGATGTCCTGCTGCAAGCCTTCTAAAGTACTGTACTCGTGCTCGACACCTTCTATCTCTACTTCAACCACAGCAGCGCCTGGCAAAGAAGACAATAGAATGCGACGTAAAGCATTACCTAGAGTATGGCCAAAACCACGCTCTAAAGGTTCCAGAATCACTTTTGCCGAGGTCCCGCTTACCGCTTCGACCTTGATCGCTTGCGGAGTTAGAAACTCGTTTGCAGTACGCGTCATTATTGCTACCTCAAGGATTATTTAGAATACAATTCTACAATCAAGCTTTCGTTGATTTCAGCAGGTAAATCAGAACGATCTGGTGCAGCTTTAAACGTACCTTCAAGCTTAGAGTGATCAACTTCGATCCAAGCTGGAATACCACGTTGAGCAGCCAATTCAATCGCGTTTTTAATACGCAATTGTTGTTTAGCACCTTCGTGAACCGCAATTACATCACCAGCTTTAACTTGAATAGATGCGATGTTTACACGACGACCATTCAAAGTAATGCTACGGTGACTTACTAACTGACGAGCTTCTGCACGTGTAGAACCAAAACCCATGCGATAAACAACGTTATCAAGACGGCTTTCAAGCAATTTCAACAAGTTCTCACCAGTTGCGCCTTTAACACGAGCTGCTTCTTTATAGTAGTTACTAAATTGACGCTCTAACACACCGTAAATACGACGGACTTTTTGTTTTTCACGTAATTGTAGTGAATACTCAGATTGCTTACCACCGCGAGCCTGACCATGCTGACCAGGTGCTTTGTTAGCTTTTTTAGTTTTGACGTCAAATGGTTTAACGCCAGATTTAAGTTGCAGGTCTGTCCCTTCGCGGCGAGAGAGTTTGCATTTTGGACCAATATAACGAGCCATGAATGTTTCTCCTTACACGCGACGTTTTTTAGGTGGACGGCAACCGTTGTGAGGAATTGGAGTCACATCGGTAATGCTGTTAATCTTATAACCCACTGCGCCTAATGCACGAACCGCAGACTCACGACCTGGACCAGGACCTTTTACAAGGACGTCAAGGTTTTTCAAACCGTAATCTAAAGCTGCTTTACCAGCAACTTCAGCAGCTACCTGAGCAGCAAACGGAGTTGATTTACGTGAACCACGGAAGCCTTGTCCACCTGAGGTGGCCCAAGCCAATGCATTACCTTGACGATCGGTAATCGTAACAATGGTGTTATTAAAAGACGCGTGAATGTGTGCAACACCTTCAGAGACGGTACGAGTGACCTTCTTGCGTGTGCGAGTATCTTTAGCCATCTTTTAGCTTCCAGAAATCTTACTTTTTAATCGGTTTGCGCGGACCTTTACGGGTACGTGCGTTAGTTTTGGTGCGTTGACCACGGACAGGCAAGCTGCGACGATGACGAAGGCCACGATAGCAACCTAAATCCATTAAACGTTTAATGTTCATGGAAATTTCGCGACGTAAGTCACCTTCGGTAGGAACCTTAGCAACTTCTGCACGAATCGCATCAAGCTGTGCATCGTCCAACTCACGGATCTTAGTAGTCTCAGTAATACCAACTGCAGCTAAGATGTTCTTAGCAGTGTGGCGACCGATACCAAAGATGTAAGTGAGGGAGATAACAGCATGCTTGTTATCCGGAATGTTTACACCGGCAATACGAGCCATTCACTTTTCTCCAAAAAGGCAGTAGAGATAATCAACCGCCCCACAAAAATCTTGAGGGGCGGATATTAACCCAATTCGCCTACTGAAATCAACAGGTCTTGATTAGATTAACCTTGACGCTGCTTATGACGAGGTTCTGCGCTACAAATCACGCGAATAACCCCATTACGACGGATAACTTTACAGCTACCACAAATTTTCTTTACAGAAGCTTGTACTTTCATGATGAAACCTCTAAGTGCGCTTATCCCTTAGGATGAGCAGTCGTTTTTCTCATTAATGTTTGATTGTCATATTGATGAGAAGTTAAATGCGCTTGTAGCTGAGCCATAAAGTCCATAACAACAACGACTACAATGAGTAATGAGGTACCACCCAAATAGAATGGAATACCAAAAGAACTTTGTAGAATCATTGGCATCAAACAAATGACTGTAATATAAATCGCACCAATAAACGTCAAACGATTAAGAATATGATCTAAGTAACGAGCAGTTTGCTCACCTGGGCGAATACCAGGCACATAAGCTCCGCTGCGTTTTAGATTTTCTGATACTTCCTTAGGGCTAAATACTAAAGCCGTATAAAAGTAACAGAAAAAGATAATTAACGCACCAAAGAGCACCAAATACAAAGGCTGTCCAGGCGACAATACTAAAGCTAAATCTTGTAAACTACGTTTAATTAAACCAGCATTCGGATCTGCACTTCCTACCCATTGCCCCAAACTAGCTGGGAACAAGAGTAAAGAGCTCGCAAAAATCGCAGGAATCACACCAGCCATATTAATTTTCAACGGTAGATGTGTTTGCTGAGCTGTAAATATACGACGCCCTTGCTGCTTCTGTGCATAGTTTACTGGAATACGACGCTGTGCTTTTTCAATAAACACAATCGCTGCCAATACACCAAGAGACAAAAGACCAAAGATAACAAGACCAATTAAACTTGTTTGACCATTATCGACAGATGATACTGATTGCATAATTAATTTAGGCAAACCAGCAACAATACCTGCAAAAATAATCATTGAGATACCATTACCGATACCTCTTTCAGTGATCTGTTCACCTAGCCACATTAAGAACATAGTTCCTGCGACAAGTGATGTAACTGCAGGTATATAAAAAGCAAGACCACTAGATAGAGTAATACCCTGTCCAATAAGACCTGCACACATACCTACTGCCTGAACCACTGCAAGTAATAATGTACCCTGACGCGTATATTGATTAATTTTACGTTTACCTTGCTCCCCTTCCTTTTTCAAGGCTTCGAGAGAAGGAATCACTGTAGACATTAACTGCACAATAATTGATGCAGAAATATAAGGCATGATCCCTAAAGCAAGAATCGACATTCGCTCTAAAGCACCGCCAGAAAACATATTGAATAGCCCAAGAATAGTTCCTTGGTTTGCATGAAATAAATTTTCTAACGCAGCATTATTAATGCCTGGTACTGGAATATGCGCTCCTAGTCGAAAGACCAGCAATGCACCGATTAGAAAACTCATCCGGCGAATAATTTCACGATATTTCACGTGAAATGGCTGACCTTTCATCATGTTGACATGACCTGAAGAACTAGGAGACATAGACACTCGAGATTACTCCTCGACTTTGCCGCCAGCTGCTTCAATTGCAGCTTTAGCGCCTTTAGTCAATGCAACACCTTGAACAGTGAATGCACGAGTGATTTCACCAGAAAGCACGATACGAGCGCGAATTTGATCGCGACGAACAACATTCGCAGCTTTTAAAGTTTCAAGGCTAACGATATCGCCTTCCACTTTACTTAACTCAGACAAACGTACTTCAGCAGTTTTTAAAGCGATTTGGCTAGTGAAACCGAATTTAGGTAAACGACGATAAATCGCTGTTTGACCGCCTTCGAAACCTGGACGAACGCCACCACTTTTACGTGATTTTTGACCTTTGATACCACGACCACCAGTCTTACCAACGCCAGAACCGATACCACGGCCTAAACGACGGTGTTCACGTTTTGCACCTTCTGCAGGTGCAAGCTCATTTAAACGCAGAGTCATGGCTTATTCCTCTACACTAACCATATAGTAGACTTTGTTGATCATACCACGGTTAGAAGGCGTATCTTGCACTTCTACAGTATGACCAATACGACGCAGACCTAAACCTTGTAAGCAAAGCTTGTGATTTTTCAAGCGATGTGAAGAAGATTTAGTCTGGGTAACTTTAATCGTTTTCATGATTGATTACCCTTGAATTTCTTCTACTGATTTACCACGTTTCGCAGCGACTTTCTCAGGAGAAGTCATATCACGCAAACCTTTAAAAGTTGCGTTTACTACGTTAGCAGCGTTAGTAGAACCATAACATTTAGCAAGTACGTTATGTACACCTGCAGCTTCAAGAACGGCACGCATTGCACCACCAGCGATTACGCCAGTACCTTCTGAAGCAGGTTGCATGTATACACGGCTTGCACCATGACGAGCATTCACAGGGTGTTGTAAAGTAGTACCAGCAAGGTCTACAGTGATCATGTTACGACGTGCAGCTTCAAGTGCTTTAGAAATAGCAGCTGGAACTTCACGAGCTTTACCACGACCAAAACCTACGCGACCATTACCATCGCCCACAACAGTTAATGCTGTGAAAGAGAAGATACGACCACCCTTAACAACCTTGGCTACACGATCAACGGCAACCAGCTTTTCAACGAGACCTTCGTTTTGTTCAACTTTTGCCATGATTAGAACTCCAAGCCGCCTTCACGAGCAGCATCAGCCAAGGCTTTGATACGACCATGATATTTAAAACCAGAACGGTCAAATGCAACTTTAGTAACGCCAGCTGCTTTAGCACGTTCTGCGATTAAAGCACCAACTTTCGTCGCAGCTTCAATATTACCAGTAGTACCACTACGTAAAGATGCATCTAAAGTTGAAGCTTGCGCTAAAACTTTGCCACCATCTGCTGAAATAACTTGAGCATAGATGTGACGCGGAGTGCGGTTTACACACAAACGAGTCGCACCCAATGCACGGATGTGCAAGCGTGTGCTTTTCGCACGACGCAAACGGGATTGTTTCTTTTCGTTCATAAGAACCTCGCGCCTTATTTCTTCTTAGCTTCTTTACGAAGAATGACTTCATCCGAATAACGAACACCTTTACCTTTATATGGTTCAGGAGAACGGTATGCACGGATTTCTGCCGCTACTTGACCTAACAACTGCTTGTTTGCTGATTTCAAAATGATTTCAGTAGCAGTTGGAGTTTCCGCTGTTACACCTTCAGGTAAAGCGTAGTCAATTGGGTGTGAGTAACCAAGGTTAAGGTTTACAACTGTACCTTTAACCGCAGCTTTATAACCAACACCAACTAGCTGCAACTTACGTTCGAAGCCTTCGCTAACACCTTTAACAAGGTTGTTCAATACAGCGCGAGCAGTACCAGCTTGCATCCAAGCATCTTTCGATTCTTTAGCTGGAGCAAGTTGAAGTTTACCTTCTTCCTGTTTTAGCTCGACCAGCGCATGCAGGTTGAAAGACAATGTACCTTTGCTGCCTTTCACTTCGACCTGCCGGCCGTTCTGAGTAACTGTTACACCATTTGGTACAGTTACTGGGGCTTTAGCCACACGAGACATGAGGAATCACCTATTAAGAAACAAAAGCAATAACTTCACCACCGATGCCCGCAGCACGTGCAGCGCGATCAGTCATGATGCCTTTGCTTGTAGAAACAATTGCAATACCTAAACCTTGCTTAACGCTTGGAAGTTTATCTTTACCACGGTATTGGCGAAGGCCTGGACGGCTTACGCGCTTAACCATTTCGATAACTGGCTTGCCTTCGAAATATTTTAAAGTAATAGTCAAAGTAGATTTTGTCTCTTCTTGAGCAACTTCTACGTTTGAAATATAACCTTCTTGTTGAAGTACGTTTGCAATAGCAACTTTCAACTTAGAAGACGGCATAGAAACAGTTTGTTTCTTAGCCATTTGTGCGTTACGAACACGTGTTAGCATGTCGGCAACGGTATCTTGCATACTCATTTAGTCGCTCCTTACCAGCTTGCCTTAACAACGCCTGGTACATCACCTTGCATTACTGTGTCACGTAATTTGTTACGGCTTAAACCGAACTTACGGAAGTAACCATGAGGACGACCAGTTAAACCACAACGGTTACGAAGACGTACCGGAGATGCATTACGTGGCAATGCTTGTAACTTTAACATCGCTTCGAAACGTTCTTCGTCGCTCGCATTTACATTTGCAATAGTAGCTTTTAATTCAGCACGTTTTGCAGCGTATTTAGCAACAGTTTTTTCGCGTTTCAATTCGCGATTAATCATACCTTTCTTAGCCATATCGACCTCTTATTTGAACGGGAAGCCGAATGCACGCATAAGCGCACGGCCTTCGTCATCGGTGCGAGCAGTCGTAGTAATAGTAATATCCATACCACGAATACGATCAATCTTGTCGAAATCGATTTCAGGGAAAACGATTTGCTCTTTCAAACCCATTGAGTAGTTACCACGACCGTCGAAAGATTTCGCTGAGAAACCACGGAAGTCACGGATACGAGGGATTGCGATAGAGATCAAACGGTCCAAGAATTCGTACATTTGGTCGCCACGTAAAGTAACTTTACAACCAATTGGCCAACCATCACGGATTTTGAAACCAGCGATAGATTTACGTGCAAGAGTAACTACTGGTTTTTGACCAGCAATTAATTGCATGTCAGCTACAGCGCCGTCTAATAATTTCTTATCAGTAGCTGCTGCGCCTACACCCATGTTAAGAGTGATTTTTGTGATGCGAGGAATTTCCATCACATTCTTAATGCTAAGTTCTTCTTGTAACTTCGCTTTAAGTTCGTCGTTGTAACGTGCTTTAAGTCTGGCCATTGCCTTTTCAACCTATTACTTCGCTACCGCCACTGATTCACCAGTTGATTTGTAAACGCGAGTTTTCACGCCATCAATCACTTGGTAACCAACACGGTCAGCCTTCTGGGTTGTAGCATTTAAAATTGCCACGTTTGAGATATGAAGCGAAGCTTCTTGAGTAACGATACCGCCTTCAGCGCCAGTTACACGATTCGGCTTTTGATGCTTCTTCACTAAGTTAAGGCCTTCAACCTTAACGCGGTCTTCAGAAACAGACAAAACAGTACCCTGTTTGCCTTTTTCTTTACCTGCGATCACGATAACCTGATCGCCTTTTTTAATCTTAGCCATGATTGCCTCTTATAGAACTTCAGGAGCCAATGAAATGATTTTCATGAACTGTTCAGTACGAAGTTCACGAGTCACTGGTCCGAAGATACGAGTCGCAATCGGAGCTTTGTTGTTGTTCAAAATAACTGCAGCGTTATCATCAAAACGGATCACAGAACCATCTGGACGACGAATGCCGAACTTAGTACGAACTACAACTGCATTCATCACGTCACCTTTTTTAACACGTGCGCGTGGAATAGCTTCTTTTACAGTAACTTTAATAATGTCGCCAACAGAAGCATAACGACGATGTGAACCACCAAGTACTTTAATACATTGTACGCGGCGAGCACCACTGTTGTCTGCTACGTCGAGCATAGTTTCGGTTTGAATCATTGCCCTACTCCAAAACCGAGCATCACCGGTCACAATTTCGAAAGGCTCAAAGAGTACTCGAAATTGACCGATGATGCAACAAGAACGTCGAATTACTCAGCAGCTGCTTCAACTACTTCCACTAAAGTCCAAGCTTTAGTTTTAGAAATTGGGCGGCTTTCTTTAATGGTTACAACATCGCCAATTTTAGCAACGTTGTTCTCATCATGAGCGTGTAACTTAGTTGAACGGCGAATTGATTTGCCATACAACGGGTGTTGAACGCGGCGTTCGATAAGGACAACAATAGATTTGTCCATTTTGTCGCTTACTACTTTGCCGGTTAACGTGCGGACTGTTTTTTCACTCATTGTCCGTTCCCCTGTTTTTCGGTAAGGAGTGTCTTAATACGAGCAATTGTCTTACGAGCAACTTGCACTTCGTGCGATTTACCCAACTGACCAGTTGCTTTCGCCATACGAAGACGGAATTGGTTAAGCTGTTGCTCATCAAGCAAAGCTTTCAACTCTTCTACCGATTTTTCACGTAGATCTTTAGTTTTCATTACATTACCGTCCGAGTCACGATAGTGGTTTTAAACGGAAGTTTAGCAGCAGCTAAAGCAAAAGCTTCACGTGCCAAGTCTTCGTTCACACCTTCAATTTCGTACAGGATCTTACCTGGTTTGATCTCACAAACCCAATATTCCACGTTACCTTTACCGTTACCCATACGAACTTCTAATGGTTTTTCGGTAATTGGTTTGTCCGGGAATACGCGAATGAAGATTTTACCACCACGTTTAATACGACGGCTAATGGTACGACGTGCAGCTTCAATCTGACGTGCAGTCATACGACCACGCTCAGTTGCTTTAATTGCAATCGAACCAAATGATACTGTACTACCACGATGTGCTAGACCAGTGTTACGGCCTTTGTGCACTTTACGGAATTTGGTACGTTTAGGTTGCAACATGGATTATTCTCCCTTGTCAGCAGCACGGTCACCGCGACGACCACGACGCTCTTGACCTTCACCACGACCACGACCGCGTTTAGCTGGACGTTCTTCAGCAGGAGCAGGGTTCATGAC
>NZ_POYH01000064.1:25965-46165 GCF_002899995.1 Acinetobacter sp. AKBS16
GCCACCTAAAATCTCACCACGGAAAATCCAAACTTTAACACCAATCGTACCGTAAGTAGTTTCAGCACGCATAGTTGCATAGTCGATGTCCGCACGAAGAGTGTGCAAAGGTACACGACCTTCACGATACCATTCTGTACGAGCGATCTCTGCACCACCTAAACGGCCAGAAACTTCAACTTTGATACCTTTAGCACCAGCACGCATAGTGTTTTGAACCGCACGCTTCATAGCACGACGGAACATTACACGTTTTTCTAATTGAGAAGCGATTGCTTCAGCAACTAAACGCGCGTCCAAGTCTGGGCGATCAATTTCGTTGATGCTTACTTGCGCTGGAACACCCATGATGTTGGTAAGTTCGCGCTGTAATTTTTCAATGTCTTCGCCTTTTTTACCGATTACGATACCAGGACGAGCTGTGCTAATTGTTACTTTAGCAGCACCTGATGGACGTTCGATAAGAATATTGCTAACCATCGCATTCTTAAGTTTTTTAGTTAAAAACTCACGAACTTGAAGATCTTTAAGCAAGTATTCAGCGTATTGTTTCGGATTCGCATACCAGTTAGCGTTATGACGTTTCACAACACCTAGGCGGATACCGATTGGATGAACCTTCTGACCCATATCAAACCCCTACCTTAACGGTGATGTGACAAGTACGCTTAGTAATACGATCTGCACGGCCTTTAGCACGTGGCATAATACGTTTAAGGCTCATGCCTTCGTCAACGTAAATCGTAGAAACTTTAAGGTCGTCAACATCTAAACTGTTATTGTGTTCAGCGTTTGCAATTGCAGATTCCAATGCTTTTTTAACTAAAACTGCAGCTTTTTTGTTGCTGAAGTTCAAGATGTTTAAAGCATGTGCAACAGACTTGCCACGGATTAAGTCCGCAACCAAACGTGCTTTTTGTGCCGAGATAGCGGCACCGCGTAATTTAGCAGTTACTTCCATCATGACACCTATTAACGTTTAGACTTCTTGTCAACACCGTGACCACGATAGGTACGAGTTGGCGCGAATTCACCGAGTTTATGACCAACCATATGCTCAGTAACAATTACTGGAACGTGGTTACGGCCATTGTGAACAGAAATTGTTAAACCAACAAAGTCTGGAAGGATCATCGAACGACGAGACCAAGTTTTGATCGGCTTGCGAGAGTTACTAGCAACAGCCGCTTCAACCTTAGCGAACAAGTGCGCATCGACGAATGGGCCTTTTTTCAGAGAACGAGGCATTAGTCAGATTCCTTTACTTGACGCGACGGTCGCGAATAATCATCTTAGTCGTACGCTTGTTGGTACGTGTCTTGTACCCTTTAGCTTTTTGACCCCATGGGCTTACAGGTTGAATACCTTTGTTACGCCCTTCACCACCACCGTGTGGGTGATCAATCGGGTTCATCGCCATACCACGTACGGTAGGACGAACACCACGCCAGCGTGCAGCACCAGCTTTACCTAATGAGCGAAGGTTGTTTTCTTGGTTAGAAACTTCACCAATTACAGCGCGGCATTCAACGTGTACTTTACGCATTTCGCCTGAACGAAGACGAATGATTGCGTAAGAACCATCACGACCCAACAATTGAACAGAAGCACCAGCAGAACGTGCTAATTGAGCACCTTTACCGATTTTAAGTTCAACGTTATGAAGTGTAGAACCGATTGGCATGTTACGAAGTGGTAAACAGTTACCTGGACGAATTGGAGCATCGTTACCAGATTGTACTTTATCACCAGCACGTAAGCCTTTAGGCGCAATGATATAACGACGCTCACCGTCAGCATATTTCAATAATGCAATATGCGCTGTACGGTTTGGATCGTATTCAATACGTTCTACAACAGCAGGTACGCCATCTTTGTTACGTTTGAAGTCAACGATACGGTAATGTTGCTTATGACCACCACCAACGTGACGAGTAGTAATGTGACCGTTGTTATTACGACCACCAGTACGTTTTTTTGCTTCTACCAACGGTGCATAAGGCGCGCCTTTGTGAAGATGGTCATGAACCACTTTCTCTACAAAGCGACGTCCTGGAGACGTTGGCTTACATTTTTGAATCGGCATAATTTTCGTCCTTATTCCGCTGCGCTTTCAGCGGTATCGCCCAAGTCAGCCATTTCAACATCTTGGCCGGCTTTCAGGGTGACGTATGCTTTTTTAACATCAGAACGACGTCCTAATGTACGACCAAAGCGCTTAGTCTTACCTTTAGTAATAGTTGTGTTAACTTTAACAACTTCTACACCAAAAAGTTTTTCAACTGCTTTTTTGATTTCAAGTTTAGTAGCGTTGATATCTACTTTAAATACTTGAACACCAGCAGTATCACCTAAAACTTGTGCCTTTTCTGAGAAGACTGGTCCTTTTAGGACTTGATAGATACGTTCGTTGTTCATCCGAGTTCTACCTCAATTTTCTTAGCAGCAGCTACAGACATCACAACTTTATCAAACGCGATCAAGCTTACAGGATCGATTGCAGTTGCATCTACCACATCAACGTGTGGAAGGTTGCGCGCTGCAAGATATAAGTTCTCATCTACAGCATCTGTAACGATCAAAGCACGAGCTGCATTTAAATCGTTAAGTTTTGCAAGCAATTCTTTAGTTTTTGGAGCAGCAACAGCGAACTCTTCAACTAAAACAAGGCGATCTTGGCGAACAAGTTCAGCTAAGATACATTGCATTGCACCGCGATACATTTTACGGTTTACTTTTTGAGACCAATCTTGTGGACGAGCAGCAAAAGTTTTACCACCACCAACCCAGATTGGGCTACGAATAGAACCCGCACGAGCGCGACCAGTACCTTTTTGACGGAATGGTTTTTTACCACCGCCAGAAACGTCTGCACGTGATTTGTGAGCACGAGTACCTTGACGACCACCTGCTAAGTAAGCAGTAACAACTTGGTGTACAAGAGCTTCGTTAAATTCACGTCCGAAAGCTACTTCAGACAATTCAACAGCAGAGCCGGAAACAGTTTTTAAATTCACGGTATTTCCCCTCAGGCCTTGATGGTAGGACGTACGATAACGTCACCGCCAGTTGCACCAGGAATTGCACCCTTAACAACCAAAACTGAACGCTCAGTGTCAACAGATACGATTTCAAGACCTTGTACTGTTACGCGTTCATCACCTAAGTGACCAGCCATTTTTTTGCCTTTGAACACGCGTCCAGGAGTTTGGTTTTGACCTGTAGAACCTAAAACACGGTGAGAAACAGAGTTACCGTGAGTAGCATCTTGGGTACGGAAATTCCAACGTTTAACACCACCTTGGAAACCTTTACCTTTTGATTGACCAGTTACGTCAACAATTTGACCAACTGTGAACAAATCAACGCCAATAGTACCGCCAACTTCACGGCCTTCAAGCTCAGCTTCAGTAACACGAAACTCTTTAACTAAACGACCAGCAGCAACACCCGCTTTAGCGAAGTGACCTTTTTGAGCGTTAGTTACGCGAGACTCGCGACGTTCACCAGTAGTTACTTGAACAGCTTGATAACCATCAGTTTCAAGTGTTTTGATTTGCGTAATGCGGTTTGGATCGACTTCGATGACTGTAACAGGTACAGAAACACCAGCATCTGTAAAGATGCGAGTCATACCACATTTGCGACCGACTAAACCAATAGCCATGTGCATAAACCTCTAAAAAAGCGGCCTAATTAACTAATCGTTAATTAACCGAAAGCCTTAACCCAAAGCGATCTGAACATCAACACCAGCTGCAAGATCTAACTTCATCAATGCATCAACAGTTTTATCTGTAGGTTGAACGATGTCGATCAAACGTTTGTAGGTGCGGATTTCGTACTGGTCACGCGCATCTTTGTTAACGTGCGGTGAAGTAAGAACGTTGAAGCGTTCGATGCGAGTAGGCATCGGAATTGGACCACACACTTGTGCGCCGGTACGCTTAGCGGTTTCTACGATCTCTTGAGCAGATTGATCAATCAGACGATGATCAAAAGACTTAAGACGGATACGAATTCTCTGGTTAGACATACCAGTAAACTCCAAGCCAAATATATAAAGAATCACCTTTGACGCATCTCACCTATCTGGTAAGTGTCAAAGGCAGTGATAATCACCAAGGTCGTGATCGATGCCACGACTGTAATGCACATTTACTACTTTCTTCGCAGTAAATGCCCTCTTCTTGAGGGTCGCTCATTATAACGATTGTTTAAGTCTTATGCAATTCTCTTTTTCTATTTTCTGCTCAATTCATCCTTTTTCTCGTCAACTCTATATTTTTATTGATTGACCACGAACTCTATTGCCCTGTTTAAAAGTTGATTGCCTTGTTCAAACTTTTGGATATCACAATGATGTAATTCATCTAAAGATTGAACATACTCACCTTTAAAAATAGAAAGCTCTTGTTCGTTCTCTAAAAGAAGATTTAATACCTTCGGTGTCATTTCTGGATGAAATTGAAAACCAAGAACATTTGAACCAATTTGGTACATCTGGTTACGACAAACTGAGTTCTCTGCTAAATGAATCGCACCTTTAGGAATCTCAAAAGTTTCACTATGCCACTGCATTACATTTATTTTTTCTGGTAATAAAAAGCTTTCTTTAGGTAAATTCGGCACCCTTTGTACGGTCGACCATCCCAATTCTTGATAACGGTTTCTACTAACGGCGGCTCCTAGTGCATTGGCAATAAGTTGGCCTCCGAGACAAAGTCCTATCGCAGGCTTTCCCGCCGCCAAATAACGACGTATCCATCTTTTTTCTATTTTTAACCATGGATAATTTGCCTCATCATTTACACTCATAGTTCCCCCCATAATAAGTAGCAAATCCACATCTTCAATATGTGGCAATGCTTCTATTTCCAAAGGGAGATCAACTGGAAGTGCAAAAAACTCTGTAGCTGTTATCGTTGCATGGTGTGCTTTTAAGAATGAATAGCAGCTTCCAAAACCTTCGCCAGCAATATGTTGAAAATAGTGAACACGTAAATGCGACTTCATGCGCTTAAACCTATTGTTGTTAGAATGTTGGTTTGATCTTTGCAAAAATAAAGCCAAGTTTTAGTGAATGTTACACTAGTAACGAAACATCTTAGAAATAATCAAAAATCTAGCAGTTAAGTAAGTTTTCTCTTAATCTAATCTCATTATGTAAAGTATAGCGCCCCATGAAAAAGCATAACAATTTCCAAACCCAACTCATTCATGCACCACGAAAAGCACCTCAATTTATTGAAACCGTGCAACCTCCCTTATTTCGTGCATCAACTATTATTTTTAAATCAACTTCGCACCTTTTTGACCGTCATTGGACCGATCCTTATGACTATAGTTATGGCACCCACGGTACGCCTACGACATTCACACTAGGCGACAATATTGCTCAAGTTGAGGGTGGTTTATACTGCCTACTTGCTCCAAGCGGGTTATCTGCGATTAATCTCGTAAATTCTGCTGTGCTAGCAACAGGTGATGAAGTTTGGGTGCCAGACAACATATATGGTCCGAATCTGGAACACCTAAACTACTTAAAAGATCAATATGGAATTAATGTTCAAGTTTATAACCCGATCGATGTCTCAAGTTTCCAGCCTTCTGATAAAACCAAGTTGCTATGGTTAGAAGCAGCAGGTTCTGTCACTCTTGAATTTCCAGATCTCAAAGCGCTAGTAAAAAAAGCAAAAGCACATGGCGTTTTAACTGCACTAGATAATACTTGGGGAGCTGGCCTCGCCTTTAATGCTTTTGATTTTTCCGATGAGCATTTATCAGTGGATTTAACCATTCATGCGCTTACCAAATATCCAAGTGGTGGTGGCGATATTTTAATGGGAAGTGTGGTAACTCGTGATGAGAAGTTACATCACCGTTTGTTCCGAATGCATGCCATTTTAGGGATTTCGGTATCTGGTGATGATACCGCCCAAATTCAACGCAGTCTTGCGCATATGTCATTAAGGTATGAGCAACAATCAAATAATGCTAAAACCCTACTGACATGGTTAAAAGAACAATCTCAGTTTGCACAAGTTCTACATCCAAGCGATAAAGCTGCACCTGGTCATCAATACTGGCAAGAAATTTGCTCAACAGGTAAAAGTGCAGGCTTAGTGAGTGTTGTATTCAAATCTGATTATGATATTTCAGCAGTACGCCGTTTTTGTGATGCTCTTAAGCTATTCAAACTTGGTTTTAGTTGGGGAGGACCTGTGAGTCTCGTCATGCTTTATGATTTAAAAATGATGAGAAAACTTGAAAATACACATTTACAACAAGGTTTGTTGGTTCGCTTCTGTATAGGGCTAGAAGATCCACAAGATTTAATTCAAGATATCGAAAATGCTCTGAAACAAATGTAAAACGACAACATCAATAGTGGCTCACACTAAGGGATAAAAATATATGGGTACACCGATTGTTATTGCAAAAAATATTAACGACACATCAAAAGAAATTGTTTTACTTTCCCAATTTGCCAACCGGCACGGCCTGATTGCAGGTGCGACCGGTACAGGTAAAACAGTCACCCTAAAGGTGCTCGCAGAGAGTTTTTCTCGAATCGGCGTTCCCGTCTTTCTTGCCGACGCAAAAGGTGATGTTTCAAGCCTCGCAAAAGCTGGTGAAGCTTCGGATAAATTTAATGAACGCTTAAAGCTTTTACAGATCGACAGTGTTCCATTTGCAGCCAATCCAGTTGTTTTCTGGGATTTATTTGGTCAGCAAGGCCACCCTATTCGAACCACTATTTCTGAAATTGGACCAATTTTATTAGCACGTATACTCAACTTAAATGACACCCAAGAAGGTGTTTTATCTGCCGTATTCCGTATTGCAGACGACCAAGGGTTACTTCTGGTCGACTTTAAAGATTTAAAAGCCATGATCACTTTTGTAAGTGAACATGCAGCTGAGTTTAAAGCCGAATATGGCAACCTATCTCCAGCCAGCTTAGGCGCTATTCAACGTAATCTCCTTGCTCTTGCCGACCAAGGTGGAGAACAGTTTTTCGGAGAGCCAGCTTTAAATATTCTGGACTTTATACAAACCGACGCAAATGGGCATGGTTATATCAATATTCTTGCGGCTGACAAGCTCATGAATACACCTAAGCTATATGCTACTTTCCTATTATGGATGCTTTCAGAATTATTTGAACAGCTTCCAGAAGTTGGTGATATGGATAAACCTAAACTCGTGTTTTTCTTTGATGAAGCTCACCTGTTATTCGACAATGCCAGTCAAGCTTTACAAGAAAAAATTGAACAGGTTGTACGTTTAATTCGTTCTAAAGGTGTGGGAATTTATTTTATTACCCAAAACCCGCTCGACTTACCAGAAAGTGTTTTAGGGCAACTCGGCAACCGTGTACAACATGCTTTACGTGCCTTTACTCCTAAAGATCAAAAAGCAGTAAAAACAGCAGCAGATACATTCCGCTCTAATCCCGATTTTAAAGTAGATGAAGCAATTACCGAGCTCGGTGTAGGTGAAGCACTGATTAGTTGCCTAGATGAGCAAGGTACACCTCAAATTGTAGAGCGTGGTTGGGTTATGCCTCCTTACTCTTCTTTTACGCCTATCACTCCAGAAGAGCGTCAGACCTTAATTTCGCAAAGTATTATTGCCGGGGTTTATGAACAAGCTGTAGATCGCGATAGTGCCTATGAAATGCTCCAAAACAAAGTGGCTGAACGGGAACAGCAAAAACAAGATGCAGAACTCGCAAAACAGCAAGCGAAAGAACAGGAAACTTTAGCGAAGCAACAAGCCAAAGAACAAGAGCGTCTAGCACGTGAACAGCAAAAAGAAGAGGAACGTGCGGCGCGTGAAAGAGCTAAACTTACTCAAGATATTGTAGGAACTTTTGCAAAAAGTGCTGCTCGCAGCTTAGGTGGTAGTACTGGCCAAAAATTAGTACGGGGGCTACTCGGCTCATTATTTGGAAAATAAAATTTATTTTTAAATCAGTATATTAATTTAAGGGATTTTATATCCCTTAAATTTTTTAAGGTTTTTATTAAAAAGCTATTGCTACAACTATTTTAAAGATGTATTTTAAATACATCTTATATAGCCAGATAATTAAGGTCTAGCCATGACTCCACAACAAATTGAACTCGTTAAATCTACTGTACCTGTATTGCGTGAACATGGTGTTACTCTAACTACATACTTTTATAAGCGTATGTTGAATAACAACCCAGAACTAAAAAATGTTTTTAATCTTGATGATCAGACCAGCCTGCGCCAACCTCGTGCTCTTGCAGCAGCTGTACTCGCGTATGCTGAAAATATTGAGAATCCTACGGTGCTTGCCAAAGCGGTTGAACGCATTACCACTAAGCATGTCAGTTTAGATATTCAGCCAGATCAATATGCAATTGTGGGCGACAACTTGCTTCATTCAATTAGTGAAGTTTTAAATGTTCCATTTGAATCAGAACTCATTGAAGCGTGGAAACAAGCTTACTTACAGTTGGCAGATATCTTAATTGGTGTTGAAAAACAAAAATATGAACAACTTGAAAGCTTGAAAGGTGGATGGGCTGGCTGGCGTTCATTTGAAATTACGCAAATTGACCCACTTGAGTCTGGCAAACGCTTTACTTTAAAGGCAACTGATCATGAAGATGTACTCACCAGCCCAGCAAATGCTTTTATTTCTGTAAAAGTTCAAGTACCTAACCAACAGCTTGAACAACCAAAAGCATTTAAGTTCACAGAGGCTCAAGAGGACAATACTTATCATTTTGATGTTCAACCAGAAGAAGACCATACAGAGTTCTCTGTTTCAAACATTTTGCTTGAGCACTATAGAGTTGGTGATCAAGTACAAGTTTCAGCTCCTTTAACGCTGTAACTTAAAAAGCTCTAGCCTGAAAGTTTTATTCTTTAGACTTTCAGGCTAAGATGATCAACCTCCTAACCTCTAGTTTTTGGTGATCATGCAACTTAATAAATTTACCGATTATGCTTTGCGAATATTAATGTATGTCGCTCGTCCAAGTGATGCGCCGTACACGATTGCAGAAATCGCTCAAGATTTATATGTTTCGCAAAATCATCTTGTGAAGGTTGTCCATTTTATGGGTAAACAAGAGTGGATTATTACCATTCGCGGCAAAGGTGGTGGAATTCGATTAAATCCAAAAGCTTTAGATTTAAAACTTGGAACAATTGTCCGAATTTTACAAGGTGACCACCAAATTGTTGAATGCAATACACCGCCTTGTGTTTTACGCTCCCATTGCGGTTTGAAAGGTATTCTTGATCAAGCTTTGGAAAGCTTTTATCAAAGTTTAGATCAATATACGTTAGGTGAAGTTTTACAACAGCCAAAATCCGCTTCAGATCATTCCCCTATCGCCTTTTTACAACTCTAGAGCCCGTAATTCTATTTATCTTTTTAAGCAAGCTTACTGAAAATTAGCAAGAATAACCAAGCTCCTTTATACTAGGCGCGAGCCCTCTCATTTAAAAAGTTATTTTTTATGCGTCGTAGTGAAAAATCGAAAGACACCAAAGCCAGACTCGCACCCAAGCAAAAGATCAGTTATGAAAAGAAACCGGATCCAGCGATTACAGCCTATGCTGTGCAATCTCTAAACTGGTTACGCCAAGCTGAATTTTTAATGAGTGCTCCGAAATTGGCACTATGTGTTGAAGATAGTGGCTACGAGATTGCGTTTGCCGGACGTTCAAATGCAGGAAAATCTAGCGCAATTAATGCATTAACAAACCAGAAACAGCTTGCACGTGCCTCCAAAAAACCTGGGCGTACGCAAATGATTAACTTTTTCAGCCTAGGTAATCCAGATCAACGCTTAGTTGACCTTCCTGGTTATGGTTATGCAGCCGTACCAGAAGAAATGAAACGTGTATGGCAAAAAGAATTAGAAAACTATCTAATCCATCGTAAAAGCTTACAAGGTTTGGTTTTACTCATGGATATTCGCCACCCTTTACAGCACTTTGACATGATGATGCTAGAGTGGGCTTATTCACGCCATTTATTTGTTCATATTCTTTTAACCAAAGCAGACAAACTGAACCGCGGTCCAGCGAACAAAGTCTTGCTCGAAGTTAAACAGCAACTGAAAAAAATGAAGCTTGATTTCTCGATTCAGCTTTTTTCTTCATTAAACAAACTAGGTTTAGAAGAGCTAGCAAGTGTGATGGCTGGACGTCTACATTTTACGCTTGAACAACAGCCAGAATTTGACGTTGATGCAATCCCAGAAGTAAGCGATGAGGATGCAGAAGAGTAAATCGTCAAAACAGATACAATTTCTTCATTAAATTTATATTCAATTGGCCCCTATTGCTAAACACAAATGTAGGGGCTTTTTTTATACTCATCATAACTTCATCGAGTTAAAAATCAGGACTAAATGATGAAATTGCTATCTTTTTTGAAGAATAAGGCTTTAGGTTCTTCTATTGATTATAAAATTCTTCCACGCAAGGTAAAATTTGACTGGAAAGATACCCCTGTAGACTGGATTCCAAACCAACCGTTTGCAAGTTATTTTATTAATGAAATTAACAATATCTTGCCTGCTGGAGAGTTCTGGTTTTGCCGGCTCTATAACAAGGTTTTACCTCGTATTACTGATGAAAAACTTAAACAGGATGTACAAGCATTTATTCGCCAAGAAGCAATGCATGCAAACGCACACACTTCTGCCAATAAAGAATATTTAAGTGCACGCAATATTGATATCCAGAGAAATCTGGACATTATGAATTATCTATTTACCACTGCTTTGGCAGATAAGCCTTTTGACAAAGAAGTTCCGCAATTCCTGCAAGAGCAATGGGATTTATTTCGTTTAGGTGTTATCGCGACAGTTGAGCACATGACATGTGTCCTAGGTAAATATGCGCTTTATAACAAACGTTGGGAAGAGTTAGGCGCAGATCCAGAAATGGTAGACCTGGTAAAATGGCATGGTTCAGAAGAAATTGAACACCGCACGGTTGCTTTCGATTTATATCGCCATTTAGGAGGCGGTTATATCCCGCGCTATTATTTAAGTCTTGCAGTAATTGTGCTTGTGTTAGGACTATGGGTAGACGGCGCTGCACATATTATGAAGCAAGATCCACGTTTTGCTGATGCTGCCAAATCTAGATTTTTCCCAGCTTGGGTTGCTCTAGAATGGTATAAAATTAGCCGAAAAGATAATCAAGTTTTACCAAACCCAATCTGGCTTATTGCTCAGCAAATTGACTACCTCATGCCGTGGTATGATCCAGTTAAAGAAGGTAGCACTGAAGATGCGGTAAGTTATTTATCGCAGTCGCCAGCAGCCAAAAGAGCTGAATTACAAGCAGCTTAAAATAAAAAAGCAGGATATAAATCCTGCTTTTTTATTTAGAGATTAGATACTGATATCTTTATCTTTGGTATATCGATCTACTACCACACTAATCATCATATCTCCCTGCACATTTACAACCGTTCTTACCGTATCGAGTAAACGATCGATTGGAAGTAAAATCGCAATTGCTTCGGCAGGTAAACCCACAGACTGTAATACCATAATCATGGTAACCATACCCGCACTTGGAATTCCTGGTGCTCCAAGTGATGCGATCATTGCGGTTAGGCACACTACAATTTGTTGTGTCAGGTTTAAGTCTAGTCCAACTAGATTTGCCACAAAGAGCGCGGCAGCAGCTTCATATAAAGCTGTACCATCCATGTTGAGCTGTGTACCCAATGGAATCACAAAACCTGCAGTTTGAGGACGAACACCTAAGTTTTCCTGTGCGCATTTCATACTCAGCGGCATAGTGGCAGAGCTAGAGCTCGTTGCAAATGCGGTAATTAAAGCTGTACGTGTGCCTTTGAAGAAAGTCCAAGGGCTCATACGACCAAAAATCCAAAGCAGTAGCGGTAAAACAACAGCACCATGAAAAATAGTAGTACCTGTTACCACAGCAGCAAACTCCGCCAATCGGCTTAATACTGAAATGTCTTCGGTAGCCATTAATTTAGCGAGTAAGGCAAAAATACCTAACGGCGCCAATTTCATTACCCAACCTACTAGCATCATCATCATTTCAAAAAACTGATGACTCAATACCCGAATACTTTTAAAACGTTCGCCACCATGAACTAAAGCAACACCCACAAATAGAGCAAACACGACGACAGCTAAAACATTCCCGTCACTAAAAGCTTTAAATGGGTTAATTAAAGTATTTTGAATAAAATTAGTGAAGAAAGTTGCCGGGTTTAAACTATCTGGTGTTTGATAGCTTTGCATAGATGCCTGAAAAATTGAAATATCTACACCTCGCCCGACCTCAAACAAATGAGCACAGCTAATACCTAAAATTAAGGCCAAGGTGGTGGTGGTGATACAACACAAGAATGTAATTTTCCAAACTGGGCCTAATTGTCCACCTGCCTGCAAATTTGAAACTCCAACCACAATGGAGCTAAAAATTAATGGCACCAACAACATTTTAAGTAGCCCAATAAAAACACTACTTAATATGCCTAATCCATATAAACTGTGCTTTACAAAAGCAGTGTCCGGATACATGGTAAGTAGGAAGCCAAAGGCTAAACCTAAAATGGCAGCAATCAGAATTTGTGTATTTAAGTTCATATCAACATTATTTTTTTCAGTAGGCAATCCTTTTGTAAATATGACATGAGCTTGCTTTTCATTCGAGCAATTTTTTGTCACATCGTTTCAATTAAAAATAAAAAAGCCATCTTTTCAGATGGCTCATCGTTATTTATTGAGTTTCAATTTCCCGTAAACGCATCAAACCCTCTTGCACCGTACTACATACGAGTTGGCCATTTTGCCACATACGGCCAAAGTTTAAACCGCGAGAAGCCGCACTAACTGTAGCTTCCATATCATAGAGCATCCATTCATCAGCACGAAGTGGGCGATGGAAATAAATCGCATGATCAATACTGGCACATTGCAAACTTGGAGAAATATAACTTAAGCCATGTGGTCTTAAAGCTGTTGTCATCAAAGTAAAGTCTGAGTAAAACGCTACAATTGCTTGATGCAATGAAATATCATCTAGCTGTTTTGGAATACGGTCATGGGTACGGATATAGTGCGCATTAAAAGGCGCTTCCGGTTGTGGTTGAAATGGATTGACTGGATCAATCGGACGGATTTCAACATGACGCTCACGCATAAAACTTGCACGAACATTTTCCGGTACAAAATTCAGGATACCTTCTTTCAGCTCACTTTCCGATTTTAGCGCTTCAGGAGCTGGGTAATCTGGTTCTGGATGCTGATAGTTCAAGCCTTCTTCAGGGTTAGCAAAAGACACCATTGCCGAGAAAATAACTCGTCCATGCTGAATTGCCCGAACTTGACGGCTGACAAAGCTTTTGCCATCACGCAAACGGTCTACTTCATAGATGATTGGAGCATTAATATCACCACCATATAAAAAGTAGGCATGCAGAGAATGCGCAGGACGATCAGTTGTGTAAGAAGCAGCACGTAATGCTTGACCGAGAACCTGACCTCCAAAAACACGTTTACCGACCAAATTACGGCTAATTCCACGGTAAATATTTTCTTCAAGCTTTTCTAAAGTGAGCAGCTCAACCAGTTCTTGGGTTAACGCATTCATGAGAGATACCTTCATATTGCAGGCAAAATTGGTATTAAAGGACAGATGTGTAGAATCTATTGTGCCATAAAAAACTATTTGTACATGGAACAATCAGTCAACTTCTGACAAACATTGCCTTTAAAACAGCTAAAAATACGATTTTTAACGATAAAAAATGCCAAAAGAATTATAATTTATCAGAAAATAGCATATTGTTTTTTTTAATAAATACCGCAAAATATTTACCCTCTGCCTTTGGTGCCGGGATTTGTCTTTAAGAAGTAGGAGTTCTTATGTCCAAGAGTGGGTTTGGTCAAATGTATCGTCGGCTTTCGAGTAAACTACTTGACCTCGTGGTAACACCACATGTTCTTGGGGAAGTTCCTACTGAACCAGTATCAACAACAGAAACAGAAGCGAAGACCGAGCGCCAAAAAGTAGTGTGCTATGTCTTGCAAAATCATTCTCGCAGTAATGCTTTAGTGGTGGATGGAGAAACTCGTCGCTTAAATTTAAAGCCAGCGCTAGATCCATTAGTCATCGGTACTCATCAGGAAAAAGCTTCAGTTTTATTTTTACAACACAATGATGAAAATAACCTACTGAATCCCCCTCCTCATGCTTTTCCGCCACGTTTGATTAAACTAATCGAAGTTTTACAAGCAAATCCTGAACTCGACATAGAACTGGTTCCGGTAACCGTTTTATGGGGTCGTTCTCCAGATAAAGAAGACTCTTGGTTTAAGTTGTTATTCTCAGATACATGGGCAACACCAAGTACAGTTAAACAGCTTGTAAATATTGGTTTGCATGGTCGCCAATCTTATTTGGAATTCCATGAACCCCAGTCTTTACGTGACCTCGTTGAATATGCTCAGAAGCATTATCCGAACCTTTCGCCAGCAACTTATATTGTTAGCACTTTAAATGACTACCTTGATCGCCAACGTGAAGTTGTTTTAGGCCCTGACTTATCAGACCGCCGCAATGTCATGCAGTCGGTATTAAAGTCTCGTGATGTTCAAGAAGCCATTCGACGCGAAAGTATTCGCGGTAAAATCAGCATGCTTGAAGCAGAGCGTCGTGCGATTGGTTATGTGAATGAAATCGTATCTGATTATTCTCACTCAGCAGTACGTTTTGCAGATTTGGCGTTAACACGTCTATGGACTCAGCTTTATGACGGCGTAGAAGTTCATAACTTCAGTACTGTCCGAGAGCTTGCAAAAGACTATGAAATTGTTTACACACCATGTCACCGTAGCCACATTGACTACTTACTACTGTCTTATGTGATTTATAAACGTGGCTTGATGGTTCCGTATATTGCTGCAGGCGACAACCTAAACTTACCTTTCGTTGGTCAGCTTTTACGTGGTGGCGGTGCCTTCTTTATTCGCCGCTCTTTCCGTGGCAATGGTCTTTATACTTCTGTATTTAAAGAATATTTATATAGTATTCTTTCTCGAAACACACCACTTGAATACTTTATTGAAGGTGGACGCTCGCGTACAGGCCGCTTATTACCACCGAAAACCGGCATGCTCGCAATGACAGTCCATAGTCATTTACGTGGCCGTGCCAAGCCGATTGTATTTGTGCCAACTTACATTGGTTATGAGCGCCTTATGGAAGGTTCAACCTATGTAGGCGAAATGCAAGGTAAGCCAAAAGAAGCCGAATCTATTTTTGGTATTTTAAAAACACTCCGAAAAATTGAACGTATTTTCGGTAAAGTACACGTTAACTTTGGTGAACCTGTTTTTCTAGATGACTTGCTTAAACAGCATAATGCTGAGAACGTTTATATTGAAAAGAACGATGACCCAGTGCCACCTGCTGTTTCAGAAGCAGTAAACAGTTCTGCAAATGCGATTTTAGAAAATATTAACCGTGCGGTAGTGATTAACCCGGTTTCTTTACTTTCAATTATTTTGCTTGCAACACCAAAGCATACGCTTGATGAAGAAATCTGTATTAAGCAGCTTGAAGCTTACCGCAATTTAGCATCAAATTTCCCTTACGATCAGCGTACAGAAGTGACGCCGCTCTCTGGTAAGGAAATTATTGCTTATGGCTTAAAGCTTAAATTGATTAAGCGTGTACAGCATGCCCTTGGTGACATTATTGCGATTGAAGATAACCAAGCAGTTCTCCTCACCTATTTCCGTAATAACATTTTGCATGCATTCGTTTTACCTTCATTGATTGCATCTCTTGTTGAACATAACGGGAAAATTAGCCGTGCTGATTTAAGCAATGTCATCTATACGCTTTATCCATTCTTAAAAGCCGAACTATTCCTTAAATGGAAAAGTAGCGAACTTAAAGAACAGATTGAGCAATATGCAGATGCATTGGTTCAATCAAATCTTATTCAACAAGATGACGAAGGCAATTTAATTAGCTCTGCACCAAATACTGAAGAGCATAATCAGCTTGTTGTATTAGCAACACCTGTTAAACAAAGCCTTGAACGTTATTACATGACTTTAGCTTTAATCACTCAGCGTGGTTCAGGCAATATTTCAGCAAAACAAGTTGAAGAATTAAGTCATTTATTAGGGCAACGTTTATCAGTTCTTTATGAGTTTAACTCTCCTGAATTCTTTGACAAAGCATTGTTCCAAAGCTTTATCAAAGTTTTAACTCAACAAAACTACATTCGAACGAATGACCAAGGCCAAATCGAGTTTGATGATAATTTCCGTCAAATGGCAGCAGGCGCACAGTTGGTGCTTGATGAAGTGACATTACAAATGTTGCAACACATCACGACCTTTACTGATGAAGAGTTAAAAGAAGCTCTTGAAGCAATGGCTTCTCAGCAAGCTAAACGCCGTTTAAAACGTAAAAAAGCTTAAAGTCTTCATGCAAAATAAAAGGCAACTTAAGTTGCCTTTTATTTTATCTACTCATTGGACATTCAAAGTAACGCGGATCATCAATACAACGTAAGCGTTTCATTAGCTCCACAAAGTAGGCATCGTAATAACCGGAGCGAACATATTGATTGCGTATTTTTGCCACCATAATGTCATAGCTCTGCTTTTCGTAAAAAGAAACGTCAACCCAATAATAGGCTGGTAAATGGTTTTCCCATTGTATAGCTCGATTTGTTAATAATTGACTATTTTGGACAAACCAAGCCCGAATTTTTCGTCCAAAATTGGCTGGATAAGCTTGTGGTTTAATAATTATATTTACCCCGAAATACGCCAAAGGAAAATTAATCACCTGAGTATCTGGCCCAAAATCTTTCTGTAGGTTATAAGGCAAAAGACCATAAACAGGCGCTGGCATAATATCGATTTTATTTTGTTGAAACTGCGCAATCGCATTCGATAAATCAACATATACTGGCTGCGCACCTACACTTCTCACCAAAGCTTGTTGTGGCGGGTTATTGGCCAGAACTCCAATTCGTTGACCTCTAAGCTGTGCCACTTTTGATATTTTTTTGGTTTTCATGACCATATTTGCAGTACCAACCGGAATCATGCCGACTGCTTCATAGTCTTTATTAATTAATCTTTTCTCAATTGTAGGGTGATTTAAAAGCTGCAATAGATTTCGTGCAGTCCGGTTATTGGGTATAAGACCAATACCTGAGGTACTGCCCATAAAATGATTATACTGATAAGTATTAAAGTTACTGGCTGCTAAGCCTGAGCATTTACCCTCATCAAAGGCTTGAATGGCTTGCTGCTCTTTTTGATAACTAACGACTTTGAATTTGACTTGATATTGCTGAGCATATAGACGAATGTCATTTAGTCGGCGCGTAATATCCCCTTGGGTACCCGCTGGATCATATGCACACCACACCTGATCCCCAGCCCAACTCGTAACTGACGTTACACTCAAAAAGAGAGCTAAACAAAATTTTTTCACTTTTAACCTTTTTATCTTTATCGGCAATTTAACTGCCTCATCAGGTATTTCTGTTGTTATTTAAAGTTTAGTCTAAATTTTAATTTGTACCATGAGCATTTAAACATAATAAATAGTCATTAAAGCAAATTGGATGCTCAAGTTGAAAACCCGTCTCAAACAGATGTTTCGCATAAATTTTTTTGCCTGACACATGAGCTGAATCTAAGGTAAGCAGCGGTAAATCTAACTGACTTTGAAACCACAGTAAGACTTCATGCAAAGGTACAGGTGCATTATTAGCAACAAGATAGCTTTTATGGGGTTTTTCAAAATCAGCTAAAAATGCCAAAAACCTTGCTAAATCATCAATATGAATACGGTTACTATAGTGAATATTTGGATAGGTTTGCGTGTGCTCAGCCATTCGTTTTAGACGATCAATAGAAGCCCCATAAATCCCTGTAGGACGCACAATCACGCACTGTGACGGAAAATACTTTTGCCATAGCAATTCCATATTGTGCAAGATATGCCCTTGGGCATCATTTGGGTGAATCTCACTATGGTCATCAATTGTTTCACCAGAATTTTCACCATATACCCGCGTAGATGACACCACAATTAATCTTTTAACCGGATGCGATTTTAAAGCCTGACGAATAGGCTCAATACTATCCACATAAGTATGCTGATAACCTTCAACAGTACTATCGTCTGGAGAAAGTAAAATATACACTACATCTACAGGTGCAATTTCGCTTAAATCGAGCGTAAAAATATCCTGTACGAGATGTGTCCCATAAGGATCTGTCTTTTCACTACGGCTAATTGTGGTAATTTGATGTCCTTTCTCAAATAGTTGTTTAGCAACACGCTGAGATGTTTTACCATAACCGATAAATAATATATGCATAGAGAACTCGTTGAGGGGACATGACTTCAGTCCATCAGTTACAAGGCGTTGGATCGGCTTCAGCAGCCCTACTCGAAAAACTAAATATTTTTACCACAGATGATTTGCTGTTTCATCTGCCCCGTGATTATGAAGATCGCAGTACCATTATTCCTATGAATCAATTGGTGGTTGGTCGTAGTTATTTACTCGAGGGTGAAGTCAAATCTGTTGATTTCCCTCCAGGTAAACGTAAATCTATGGCCGCATTAATACAAGATGAATTTGGTAAGGTGACTTTACGCTTTTATCATATTTATAAAAATTTAACTGACAAAATAAAACCTGGTAACCGTTTACGTATTTTTGGTGAAGTTCGTGTAGGTGCACGAGGACTTGAGCTTTATCATCCAGAAATTCAACTTATTAATGAACATACCCCCCTTCCAAAAACGCAGCTCACAGCAATTTATCCAAGTACCGATGGACTAACACAAGCTAAATTACGCGAATATGTTAAACAAGCGTTGAAGCATCATAGTGATGCCTTACCCGAGTTACTCCCTAAACAATATACAAATGGGTATGCACTCAAAGAAGCTTTACATTACATTCATGAGCCGCCAGTTGATGCCAATATGATCCAACTGGCTCAAGGCTCTCATCCTGCGCAGCAACGTCTTATTTTTGAAGAGCTGGTCGCACATCAAATTAGTCTTCTCACTCGACGTGCTTATATTCGCCAAATTGCTTCTCCTGCTTTTCCGAGTAGTAAGGTGCTTGCAAAAAAACTGCTAGAAGCTTTACCTTTTCAAATGACCAATGCGCAAAAACGTGTATCAAAAGAAATTTTAAGCGACTTAAAACAACATCAACCTATGCTGCGTTTGGTACAAGGTGATGTAGGGGCTGGAAAAACTTTAGTTGCAGCGGTTGCAGCATGTCATGCATTGGAAGCAGATTGGCAAGTTGCGTTAATGGCACCCACCGAAATTTTAGCAGAGCAGCATTATTTAAATTTTAAACGCTGGTTTGAACCTTTAGGTATTACGGTAGCTTGGTTGTCGGGTAAACAAAAAGGGAAAGCGCGGGCACATGCTGAGCGACAAATTAAAGAAGGCCATGCTGAACTGATTGTGGGTACTCATGCCTTATTTCAAGATAACGTTGAGTTTGCAAAACTAGGACTCGTGATTATTGATGAACAGCACCGATTCGGGGTCGATCAACGATTAGCCTTACGCAATAAAGGCGCCGAACAGCTCACCCCACATCAACTGGTCATGACTGCAACACCAATTCCTAGAACACTGGCAATGAGTGCTTATGGCGATTTAGATACATCGATTATTGATGAATTACCCCCAGGCCGAACTCCAATTCAGACCGTCACGATTCCGCTAGATCGTCGTGAAGAAGTACTGCATCGAATTGCTTCCAACTGCCGAGAAGGTAAACAAGCCTACTGGGTATGTACTCTGGTTGAACAGTCCGAAACTTTAGATGCTCAAGCTGCCGAAGCCACCTATCAAGAAATGAAAGAGCGCTTTCCTGAACTTAATATTGGTTTGGTTCATGGCAAAATGAAAGCCGATGAAAAACAGGCTGTCATGCAAGCATTTAAAAATAATGAACTACAACTGCTAATTGCCACAACTGTTATTGAGGTTGGAGTAGATGTACCCAATGCGTCAATTATGGTCATTGAAAATGCTGAACGATTAGGGCTTTCACAGCTACACCAATTACGAGGGCGTGTAGGACGAGGTGCAAAAGCCAGTTTTTGTGTTCTTCTCTATAAACCAC
>NZ_POYH01000064.1:46256-48392 GCF_002899995.1 Acinetobacter sp. AKBS16
TTTCACAAAATGGGCAAGAAAGACTTTCAATTTTAAGAGAAAGTAATGATGGCTTTGTTATTGCTGAAAAAGATCTTGAGCTAAGAGGCCCGGGTGAGTTATTAGGAACAAAACAAACAGGTGATATGGGTTTCCGTGTCGCACGTTTAGAGCGAGATGATCATTTATTGAGTCAAGCACACTACGTTGCACAACAAGTTCTAAAAGATTACCCTGAGCAAGCTGATGCCTTATTGAAGCGCTGGCTTCCCGAAGCTCCTCGATACGCATATGTTTAAGTTTTTAAACCCACATTATCTTTTTCAGTTGCTGTCCCCTTGCCTACTTTGCGAAATAGGAACACGGGAAAAATATTCTCTTTGTAAAGAATGCTGGGAACAGCTACCGTGGCTTAAGCAAACCATTCAGCGCAATGATCAGTCTGTTCTTGTGGCCTGTCACTACGCCTATCCAATTAACCGGATTATTCAGCAGTTTAAATATGAACAAAAATTACATTACCAAACCTTACTCGCTGAAGTTTTACAGCAATTAAAATTTCCTAAGGTACAAGCGATTGTACCCATGCCTATTTCTAAACAACGTTTAACTGAACGAGGTTTTAATCAATCCTTATTACTTGCCAATCTTTTGAGTAAGCAATTAAAAATACCAGTTTGGCAGCCTGTACAACGCTTAAATGAGCATTCTCAAAAGGGATTATCTCGACTCGAAAGATTTGAAAATATTGAACAGCAATTTGTTGCGCTCACTCAAGAAAAACGGCGTTATCGTCGTGTGCTGATTATTGATGATGTAATCACAACAGGAAGTTCAATTCACGCTTTGAATCAGGCGCTAAAACAGCTAGGGTGTACATCTATTCATGCCAGTTGCCTAGCTGCTGCTTCATCTACATCATATTAAAATTATAGAGTTATAGATAAGTTCTGCTCACACCACGGAATTACAATTTCTTTGGTTAATGGTGCAAGTTTTGTCTCGGAATCATTAAATTTCACCCACTTCATTTCAGCAATTTCAGCTGCAATTTGTGGGGACTGTTTTAATCGAACCAAATATAAATGGCTAATAAGCGTATGATCCGGTTCATTGGCAGCTGCTGTCTCAAAACGCCCTATAAACTGTTCTATTACACACGGGCTGCCTATTTCTTCCAAGATTTCACGCTGTATAGCAGTTTCCGGAGCCTCATTCGGCTCCAATTTACCGCCTACCTGCATAAAAGCTTGTGTATTACGCTTTCTGACAAGCAATAATTCATTTTGTTCATTTAAGATCACCGCAGCGGCGACCGTAATAGTTTTCACCTATTTAACCTCATTTATGGTTGAACGTCGGCATTTGTCCATTTCGGAGCAGGAGCCTGATATTGCTCAAATTGTTGAAGAATATCTTCAATTTTGTCTGAGGCAATCAATTTATCAACAAACCGTGCTTGGCTAAATCCGTTATCTACAGTTCCTTGAATCATTTTAAGCAAATCTTCATAAAAGCCAGCTACATTTAGAAAAGCACACGGCTTTTGATGAATACCTAATTGTGCCCATGTCCATTGTTCAAAGATTTCTTCCAATGTACCTGCCCCACCTGGTAAAGCAATAAAACCGTCCGACAGATCTGCCATTTTGGTTTTACGCTCATGCATATTTTCGACGACATATAATTTTGTCAGTCCAGGATGAGCTAACTCGCGATCAACTAAAGCACGAGGAATTACCCCAATGACCTGCCCGCCGGCTTGCAAAGCACTATCAGCAACAACACCCATTAAACCAGAACGGCCACCGCCATAAACGAGTGTTTTACCTTGTTTAGCAATAGCTTCACCGGTTAATTGAGCAATTTGTTGAAAGATTGGGTTTGAACCAAGAGATGAACCACAGAAAATACAAATTGAATTCATAGTATAAAAACCGTTTTATTGAACTGTCATGCTGACAAACTAGACTATCGACAGAGTTTTTTTTGCAAAATAGCGTATTGGCAAGTGTTTTTCGGCAAATCCTTGTCTAAAATACACCCATCAATTTCCATCAGACTGCGTAAGGAAAAAAGACACATGCTTGAAGCCTTTTATGCCACAGAACGCGGAAGTCTGGAAGATGCCACCATCAACGGTGGATTTGATCTACA
>NZ_POYH01000064.1:48461-53325 GCF_002899995.1 Acinetobacter sp. AKBS16
TCCCGAATTAGTATGGCTTGATCTTATTGCACCCTCTCAAGAAGAACAACAATGGGTCTTAGATGCTTACAATCAGAACTTACCTACACTAAAGTCGTTAGAAGACATTTCATCTTCTGCTCGATTCTACCGTGATGATGACGGTATTTTGCATATCAGCACCTATTTTTTAACGAAAAATAAAAATTATCAGGTTGATGGGGATGCTGAGGATTCTTCCCATATGCTTGCCATGGTGCAGACTGTTGCATTCATCTTACATAAAGACCGCTTATTTACTTTACGGGGTGAAAAGTTAGTTGCCTTTCGTGCTTTTCGTGCTCGAGCTCGCCGTAATGACTACGAAATGGATTATAAAGATCCAACATGGATTTTATTGGGCTTACTTGAAGCAAAGCTAGATGAGCTTGCGGATATCTTGGAAGATATCCACAAGGATCTAGAAAAATACTCAACCGAGGTTCTCAATAACCATCAACGTGAACAGATTTTAGATCTTGATGACATGATTACCCGCTTGGCACAACAAGAAGACATGCTTGGGAAAGCACAGCTCTGTTTAATTGATTTGCGCCGTGTTTTAACGTTTTTGTCTCGTCCACGTGCTTTAGGCAGTCATATCTACGATGCAGATATTCGAGAACTTAGTGAAGATGTTCGCTCGCTTGTCGAACATGACGCTTTCTTATTCCAAAAAGTACGGTTCTTGCTTGATACAACGTCAGGATTTATTAACACTGAACAAAACGATACGATCCGTCGATTCTCGATATTACCAAGTATGTTGGCACCACCTATGTTAATCGCCAGTATCTATGGTATGAACACGGATGTACTTCCTTTCGCACACGGTACAACTAGCTTTATTATCGTTTTATTAATTATTATTGGTTTCTTTATTGGACCTATCATTTATTTCCGCTGGAAAAAATGGATTTAAAGAGATTACCCCCGCAAATTTTGTATATAAAAAAGCACCTAAATTTAGGTGCTTTTTTATCTTTGCTCATCAAACCAAATGTAGGTCTTCTTGCAAATGGCAGGCTTGAATGATTTTCAGCATCTTCTCCGGTACATTTTTAAAATGTAATCCAGACTTTTGTGGAGTTTGACGTAGCCATTGCACTAAAACAGCCAAGGCTAACGTATTACCATGCTCAAGCTGCTTTAAATCAACAATTAAAGGAAAGCTTGTTTGCTTTTTAATAATTGCCAATCCAGCTTGGTATTGTTGTTCAGCATTTTCAAAATCAATTTTGCCTGAAACAACTAACTCTTGGTTAAGATACTGAACCACTCTTCACCTACTTATTTTTGTTTATTCTGATTAACAGCAGCATCTGCATCAGGTTGGAACGTAGCAATTGCTTTATTCAAATCACCGCCATTACGTTTCACAGTTGCAGCAAACTGGTTACGGAACTGCAATCCTAAATCAATACCAGAAACATTGATGTTACGGATTTTCCATTGCGAACCTTTGTCTGCCAACTGGAACGACACAGGAATTTTTTCACCATTGTGATTAAAATCTAAAGTCACAACAGGGTTTTTACCAGCTGTCGCCTTGTATGGACGCATCGTGTAAGTTTGGTTTGTATACTTAGCAAATGCACTACCGTAATTCTCAATTAATGTATTACGGAAGTTCGTTTCAAACTGAGCACGCTGTGCAGCAGTACTATATTGGTTTGTTGCATAAGTACCCATCACAATACGAGTAAACGCTTGTGAATCAACATACGGGTCTAAGTTTTGGCGTACAATTGTTTTTACTAATGCTGGGTTATTTTGCAATTTAGCATGATCGGCTTTTAAACGAGAAATCAAGCCATCAGCAACACGCTTAATAAAGTCAGGTGGTGCTTCTGAAGGTGCAGCAAAAGCTGTACCAGCAATCATAGTAGACAAAATACTTGCTGTAAGGGTTTGTTTAAACAACGTATTCACCTGGAACCACTCCTTCAAATAATCTCTTACTCAACAAATGACGGCTGTGCACTGCTGTCAGTACTTGCAGGAGCTTTTTCTTCTGCTGAGGATGAACCAGCGGCAACCTTACCTGCGCCACCACCAGTAATAAATTTACTAATAAGATCTTCTAGATCCATCGTTCCTTGGGTATTAGAAATAGTATCGCCACGTTTAAGGTAGTTTAGACCACCACCCGGTACGATTTTTAAATATTTCTCACCCAATAAACCATTGGTTGCAACCATTATATAAGCATCTTCATCAATACTTGTGATGGAGTTCATGTTACTGATCAGTTGCTGTTCCATTGTTTTTTGTTGCGCTGGAGTCGCTTGCGTATAATCAGAACTATAACGTAATTCGTCTAAAGCATTTTTTTGAACTTCTTTTAACTGTTCAGCATTAAAGCTTGTCAGTTTTCCATCAAGATCAAAAGTAACCGTAGCCAAACGTGTAACCGGATCAAGCGTGATTGAATCAACGCGGCCAATTGTTACACCGCTCATCGTCACTTTAGCACGAGGCTTTAAACCATTAACGTTATCAAACTGAGCTTTCATGGTGTAGCCATCGCTCAAGTTCGTGCCCACCAAACCACTCACTTTCATTGCTAAAAAGAATAAAGCAATACCGAAGATAATAACAAAGATACCTACGGCCAGCTCACTAGTACGTGATTTCATTAAATCCCTCCGAACATGACCGCAGTCAACACGAAATCAAAACCTAAAACACATAATGAAGAATATACAACCGTGCGGGTCATTGCCGTTGCAATGCCTTCAGGTGTCGGATCACATGCATACCCTTGGAAAACAGCAATCCATGTACACAGCAAAGCAAATACAATGCTCTTAATAATGCCATTTACGACATCGTGGCCAAATTGAACATTATTTTGCATACCACTCCAAAAGGAGCCTTCATCAACGCCAAGAAAATCAACTCCAACCAACTTACCGCCAACAATACCAATCGCAGCAAAAATAACGGTTAACATTGGCAAACTGACTATACCAGCCCAAAGACGTGGTGATACGATTTGCTTTAAAGGATCAACACCAATCATTTCCATACTGGCAAGCTGTTCACTTTGTTTCATAGAACCAATTTCAGCAGTCAATGCAGAACCTGCTCGTCCAGCGAAGAGCAAAGCTGCAACGACCGGTGCAAGCTCACGCAATAAAGTTAAAGACACCATTGTGCCTAGCATTGATTCACTACCAACATTGACTAATATTGAGTAGCCTTGCAATCCGAGTACCAGACCAATAAATAAACCTGATACCGTGATAATGAGTAAAGACATTACCCCTACACGATGCATTTGATAGACGAAACGTCCAAAACCGCCCGCTGAAGGTAATGAAAAAATAATCTGTAAGAGCATCAGTGCCGCAACACCAATCCCTCGAATCCGCTCAATAACGAGTCTACCTAACCAGGCAATCGTATTCATGGACGAACCTCGTTATCTAAATAAGCTTGGTGGCTAAACTGGTATTCAACCGGACCTTCTGCCGAGCCGGTTAAGAATTGTTTTACAAATGGAGAAGCATAAGCTTGTAATTCTTCTGGTGTTCCTTCCCCTTGAATCTTCCCTTCCGCTACAACATAAATGTAGTCAGCAATAGATAGGGTTTCAGGAACATCATGCGAAACAATAATCGTAGTTAGATCTAAAGCTTCTCGCAATGAACGAATGAGACGTGTTAAAACACCTTTCACAATCGGGTCTTGCCCCGCAAAAGGTTCGTCATACATAATTAAATCGGGATCAAGCGCAATTGCACGAGCTAAAGCGACCCGTCGGTTCATACCACCTGACAACTCAGTAGGCATAAGCTGTTCTGTTCCACGCAAGCCCACCGATTCAAGTTTTAAAGCGACCAGTTCTGCAATGAGATTTTCAGAAAGCTTAGTATGCGCACGAATTGGAAAAGCGACATTTTCATAAACCGACATATCGGTAAATAAAGCTCCACTCTGGAACAGCATTCCCATACGCGCACGTGCTGCAAATAATTCCTGACGTGACATTTGAGCAATATCTTTGCCATCAAGCAAAACTTCGCCCTGATCGGGAACAAGCTGCCCACCAATCAAGCGTAATAAAGTCGTTTTACCTGTACCAGATGGTCCCATAATGGCCGTGATCTGGCCTCGACGTATATTTAAACTAATATTGTCATAAATGACGCGTTCCCCTCGATTAAAACTCAAGTTTTTCACTTCAATCAGTGATTGAGTCGAGAGAGGAGTTTTATTATTCATAATGGCAATCATTCCTGCACTTTTATGCCCGCATACTATAACACTGAATTTTGGGAATCTTGTTGTAATTTTGACAAAAGCAAAACAAGCTAATATAGGAATATGAGCTAGATTTTGAAAAGAAATTTATTGATCGAGAACTTGAAACTGGTCTACGAAATGGCCAGTTAATAAAGCATAGGCAAAGTAGATTCCATTGCACAAAGCAAGTGCAATAAAAAGATATGGCAAACCACGTTGAAATAAGAATTTACTCAACCATGCCAAAGGCGACTCTTTTCGCTTACTTTTACGCATTATTACAATAAACATTGAACTGTTTCACACTTTGTTATTTTATAACAAAACTAAAAAATAAAAAAGGCCAGTATGTAAACTGGCCTTTTTTTAAATCTCTTAAAGATTAACGGTCGAATTTACGACGGCGCTCACCACGAGATTCTTGATTAAAGTGTTCTTCGCGAACTGCGCGACGTGGACCGTCTTCACCACCGAAGCTACGTTTTGGACGATCACCAAAACCACCTTCACGACGTGGACGATCTTCACCACCGAAACTACGTTGTGGACGGTCACCGAAACCGTTTTCACGACGTGGTTTATAGTCAACGCGGTT
>NZ_POYH01000065.1:0-19316 GCF_002899995.1 Acinetobacter sp. AKBS16
CCCCCACCATTGTCGTTGTCCCAGACATCAGCGCGGTTTCAACTTGCTGAGGACAGATCCAGTGAATATGAGTATCAATACCACCAGCTGTTAAAATTTGTCCTTCACCTGCAATTACTTCTGTCGCAGCACCTAAAGGAATGGTAATGTCGGGTTGAATATCAGGGTTTCCAGCTTTCCCAATTTTCCAGATTCGTCCATTCTTTAAGCCCACATCGGCTTTAACAATTCCCCACCAATCCACAATTAAAGCATTGGTTATGACTGTATCGGCAACTTCATCAGCTAGAAGCTGAGATTGTCCCATCCCGTCACGAATAACTTTTCCGCCACCAAATTTAACTTCTTCACCATATGTCGTTAAGTCTTGCTCAACTTCAATAAAAAGCGCTGTATCAGCCAAACGAATACGATCACCAACCGTTGGACCAAACATTTCTGCGTATGCACGACGTGACATTTTCATAACTTATTACTCATCTTTTCATTATTGTTGTTATCTTTAATCCAGCTTGCCCATTACCCGACCAGCAAAACCATATACTTCTCGCTTACCAGCTAAAGCAACAAGCTCTACTTCTCGACTTTGTCCCGGTTCAAAACGTATTGCTGTGCCTGCTGCAATATTTAACCGAAAACCTTTGACTGCCTCACGATCAAACTGTAAGGCATCGTTTGCTTCATAGAAATGAAAATGCGAACCGACTTGAATAGGCCTGTCGCCAAGATTAGCCACCACAACCTTTAAAGTTTCTCGTCCAACATTTAGTTCAATATCAGTTTCTGGAGTAATAACTTCACCGGGAATCATAAGTATTCCTTTTATACAATGGGCTGATGAACAGTGACTAATTTCGAACCATCAGGAAAAGTTGCTTCAACCTGCACCTCAGCAATCATTTCCGGTACGCCATCCATGACATCTTCACGCTTTAATAAAGTCGTTCCAAAGTGCATAAGTTCACTCACCGTCATACCATCCCGTGCACCTTCAAGTAAGGCTGCAGAAATAAATGCAACAGCTTCCGGATAGTTCAACTTTAAGCCGCGTGCTTTACGACGCTCAGCCACTAAGCCTGCAGTAAAAATGAGTAACTTATCTTTTTCTGTTGGATTGAGTTCCATATCTCTTTCCCAAATAGCATCTAATTTTCTTTAAGCAAAATGCGTGCTCAAAAGCAGCATACTGGTTTTAATCGTTTTTAAAATACGCAATTTAACGTAACTTAAGTTTTCCAAATTCTTGGAAATTCTTCATCTAAATCAAACCAATAACGTCTTAATTTAGCCCGTATAGCTGCGAAAGCGTCATGACATCGTCGTACATCATTTCCTAAAAAACGCGCACATAGTACATCTTCTAATAAGGTCAACGTCACGGGAACATCCATACGCATAATGAGTTCACGGATGAGTTCAATATGTTGCTCTAAATAAAATGAAGAACGGAATTTTTCAGGGGGCACAGCCCAAAAACTGGCCATCACCGCCTGATTATTCATTCCTAAACACGAGCTTAACCAGCGATCGCCTCCCTCAAAATATAAAGTATCAGCAACTAATAACTTGTTTTTACGCCATAATTTAAACTGGTTGTGATAGCTTCCCTGAACAAAATTCTCAGCCCGAGCCTGCCGCCCCAAGACCAACATATCCCATCCAATAAAACTTGCAGTTTGTTCAAGGTGGATATCTGTTTCTGAGTGGGCTAAAGCACCGTCAAAAAGCATTGTTTCTTGCGGCATCCACTCTAAAATAGAATCATCTTTTACATTCAAATAAATATGCTGGAAAGCCTGTTTTCCATTTGTTCTATACCACTTACCCGCTCCCGGTGTGGTAATTACAGCATGTGCCTGCCCTTCTGTTTCAATTTGAAAAGTAAGATGATCACCACCTGCAATTCCAGCCGGTGGATGAACAATAATGGCATGACAAACCCCAGTTTTTTCGGGCCAGAGCATTTTTTGCACCCGAACGGGGCCATAATGCTTTCGGTGACTCATTATGGTGCGAGAGTTTTCATAACAAAACCCCAGTTCTAACTGGGCATACCAAAATGGTGCTGAAGAAGTCTGAAAATTTTGTTGAATTCGATTCATTTTGGCTCATTTTTGATAATGGCTTTTTTGATAAGCAAAATATGCACCAAAAGCAAAAAGTGGCTATTACAAACTTAGAAACAATTTTTTTATTTTAATGAGTCAAAAAATCATCAATGTCTAACATAAAACCACAGTAAAGCATGGAATTATTTATACAATAGCGCCCATCCTCGCTCTTATAAATTTTTCCCATGAAAATCTTTTTCGTGTTAGTACCGTTTGTATTTTTAACTGGGTGTATTTTTGGCCAATCAAGTGAGGTCAAACGTGCAGAAAAACTTTTAAATAACTTTCAATGTAAAAATATTGAAACAAATGAAATTTCTACAAGTTCAATCAACTCTTATTACCAGCAATCTTTAGCGGTGAGTAAGGAAAAAGCGACCTCTTATGTAGAAAGCTATAAAAATGGTGAAGAATTATTCGCGATGCCCTTAGATGAAGTCGTAGAACAGCAATACCAACTTTATAAAGCAGCGTGCGATTCTTTAGGTGGGGTTTCTGCCCAACCATAAATTCTTAAAAGTATCCATTAAATCACTTTAGTGGATACTTTTAATTCTCAACTAAAATATAAAAAAACATAGCCCCAATCTGTGCAATTTTTACTCACTTTACCTTTTGTTAAAATTAAGCTACATACTAGAGCTTTTATTTTCGATTCTTTTTTCCTAGCCTGTCAGTACTTTATATTTATTTTTTTGAGGTTTTATTCATTATGAAAAAATCATTATTAGCAATTGCACTTATGAGTACTCTTCTTGTCGCATGTAATAAACATGAAAATAAAACAGAAACAACCTCTGATGCATCTACTCCTGTACAAACTGCTCAAACAAATAATAATGAAGCGGTAGATACAGCACATACAGCCGAGAATTCTTTAGACTGGGATGGTAAATATAAAGGTACGCTTCCTTGTGCAGACTGTGAAGGCATCAAAACTGAATTAGAATTAAAAGATGATAAAACTTATGAGCTAACAGAAACCTATCTTGGTAAAGGTGATGCAAACCCATTTGAAACCCATGGTAAGTTTACTTTCGATAAAGACAATACTTCTGTTATTACCTTAGATGATAAAGCTCAAAGCCGTAAATTCTTTATTGGTGAAAATACCGCGACCGCTTTAGATATGGAAGGTAAAAAAGTTGAAGGTTCTTTAGCTGAACATTATGTTTTGAAAAAAGAAGATTAATCTATTTTTCAATATAAATAAAAAAACCCGCTCAAATGAGCGGGTTTTTTATGAAGTCAATTCTTAGTGAGCTGAGAATTGGTTCATTGTGTTTTTAGCATCGTCACCAGCTTTAAGTGCATTTTCACCAGCGAAGATTTCTTTGTGGTCATCACCGATGTCAGAACCAGCCATTGCTTGGTGTTTCACACATGCGATACCGCCACGGATTTCTTTACGTTGTACGCCAGCAACATAAGCTAACATACCTTGGTCACCGAAGTAACCTTGTGCTAATTCATGAGTAGAAAGAGCAGCAGTGTGGTATGTAGGAAGTGTGATCAAGTGATGGAACACACCAGCTTCACGCGCAGCATCTGCTTGGAAAGTACGGATTTTTTCATCAGCTTCAGCAGCTAATTCAGTATTGTCGTACTCAGCGCTCATTAATTTAGCACGGTCGTAAGCAGATACATCTTTACCTTCTGCAACCCAACGATCGTACGCTTGTTGACGGAAGTTTAAAGTCCAGTTGAATGATGGGCTGTTGTTATAAACAAGCTTCGCATTCGGAACCACTTCTTTTACACGGTTAACCATGTGTGCAATTTCTTGTACGTTTGGAGTCGGAGTTTCGATCCAAAGTAAGTCAGCACCGTTTTGAAGGCTAGTGATACAGTCAAGTACAACACGGTCAATCTGAGTGCCTTCACGGAATTGGTATAGACCAGAAGCTAAACGAGTTGGACGATGTAATTTACCATCACGTTTAATTAAGATCTCATCTTCTTGAGCTTCTGAGATATCAATTTCTTGAGTATCTAAGTAGCTAATATATTTAGATGCGATATCACCTGGCTCTTTAACTACAGGGATCTTCTGAGTTAAGTCAGCGCCTTCAGAGTCAGTACGAGCAACGATAACACCGTCTTCAACACCCATTTCTAAGAATGCATAACGAAGTGCATGGATCTTAGCGATGAAGTCTTCGTGTGGAACAGTTACTTTACCAGCTTGGTGACCACATTGTTTTGCATCAGATACTTGGTTTTCAATTTGAAGCGCACAAGCACCAGCTTCGATCATTTTCTTAGCAAGTAAGTAAGTTGCTTCTTCGTTACCGAAACCAGCATCGATGTCTGCAATAATTGGCACAACATGAGTTTCGAAGTTGTCGATTTGAGCTGTGATTTCAGCTACTTTCGCAGAGTCACCAGCTTCTTTTGCTTTATTTAAAGCACGGAACAAGTCATTTAATTCTTTTGCATCAGCTTGACGTAAGAAAGTGTAGATTTCTTCGATCAAAGCAGGCACTGAAGTTTTCTCGTGCATAGATTGGTCAGGAAGCGGACCAAATTCTGAACGAAGAGCAGCAACCATCCAACCAGAAAGGTAGATATAACGTTTGCTTGTCGTACCGAAATACTTTTTGTTAGCAATCATTTTTTGTTGAGCGATGAAACCATGCCAGCAACCTAATGATTGAGTATATTTGCTTGAATCAGCATCGTATTCAGCCATATCACGACGCATAATCGCAGCTGTATACTTAGCAATATCTAAACCTGTTTTGAAACGGTTTTGAAGTTGCATACGAGCAGCATCTTCTGGGCTAATGTCTGCCCAAGTGTTGCCGAATTTTGCTTTTAATTCACGTACTGCATCAATCGCTGTTTGATATGTAGTCATGATATTGTCCTGTATTCATTTTAGGATTTCATCGATCGAAGCCTAGAGTCATGTTATGAAAATTCCCTATGACACCAGCTGCTTCTTCATGTACACAGCTTAGACTTAGCCAATCAATTAATCCAATATCCTTCGTTAATCTTCAGTATTTATTTAAAAAATATACCAATAAATCGATATTATAAGTAAAACTAAAAAACATAACACTTTGTTTATAAAAACAAAATAATCCTAAAGGAGTATAGAATTTTGATTAAAAAACACTCCAAGCTTTATTTTTATACAGTTTTTGAAAATTTTCCATTCATTTTTAATATAAAAAGTCAATTGTAAATTAGGCGAATTTTGCCAATGCAAAATGTCAATCAGCATGCTAGAACAGTACTAAATATTAAGAAAATATTTTTATTCAATAATAATAAAAATAAAAACAGATCAACGATAATAGAATCCAGCATTTGAGATACTTTTTGCCCATACTTAATTTCAACAAAAAATGTCGTTTTTCTCATCATTTTTTCACACAATGTTCTTTAAATATGGCATAATTTGAAACAATTTTAGGGTTTTATTTTCGGTATTTTTTTTATGAATCTGGAGCGGGTAGATCTTAATCTATTAATATATCTTGATGTTCTTCTTCGTGAAAAAAACGTTACTCGCGCAGCCGAACAGCTTGGTGTTACTCAGCCTGCCATGAGTAATATTTTACGCCGCTTGCGTAATTTATTTAATGACCCTCTCCTGATCCGCTCATCTGAAGGGATGACACCGACAGAACGTGCACTTGAATTACAACCGCGTATTCGTGATGCTCTTTCTGACCTTTCAATGATTTTGGAACCGCGTACCGAATTCCGCCCTTATACCAGTAATCGCGTTTTCCGTATTATGACTTCTGACTATGCAGAAGCCACCTTAGTCCCTCGTCTTGTTAAAGCCCTCCGCTCAGAAGCACCAAACGTTGTACTCGATTTTCTTACTCCAAGTGATGTGTCATATAGAGACATGGAACAGGGTAAAGTTGATCTAGCCATTAACCGCTTCAATGAAATCCCGCAAAGCTTCCACCAAGTTTTAGTTTGGCGTGATAGCTTTAGCTGTATTTTAAATGACAAACACCCTGCTGTGACTCATTTAAATCTAAAAAGCTATTTAGATGCTCAACATATTTGGGTATCTAAAACAGGTATGGGTGTTGGCTTTGGGGTAAACCCAGATAAACAAGGTGGCTTGGGCTGGATTGATCAAGCATTAGAACGTATTGGTCAACGCCGCAAAATTTCTGTATTTACGCGTCACTATCAGATGCCGGCATTACTTGCTCAAAATGTTGACTTGATCGCTACTCTTCCAACTCGGATGGCGCGTTTACAAGCACAAAATCCAAAATTAGTTATTAAAGATCCACCGTTTTACATTCCTGAGTTTGAACTTAAAATGGCTTGGTGTCCATTATTGCACCATCACCCAGCTCATCGCTGGTTACGCCAACTCATTCTATTTGTTGCTCGCCAAATGATCGAAGAGGAAAATCGTGAATTCCTAACCAATAATTCACAATTTTCCCACTATTAAATAAGTTTTAATTTAATTGTCTCTTTCAAACATTATCTTTAAGCGCTGAGCAATCAATCTGATTACCTCAGCGCTTTTTTGTGTTAAAACATAGTCATAATAATGATGATCCTCGGGTGATTTGTGAGTCTCTTTCAAAATATCATTATCATCGTACTGCTCATCATCGCAGCAGGCTTTTTATCTTTAACTGAAATTGCTCTAGCTGGTGCCAGAAAAGTAAAGTTAAAGATTTTAGCCGAAGCTGGCGAAGAACGTGCTCAAAAAGTACTTGATTTACAAGAACAATCTGCAGACTTTTTTGCAGCGTCCCAAATCGGCTTAAATGCTGTTGCAATCTTAGGCGGTATATTGGGTGAAGCTGCGTTTCGTCCTTTTTTTGTGAACTTAGTTGACCGTTTCTATGAAGGACCTTGGACGCAAACTATTGGATTCGCCCTATCTTTCACATTGGTAACTTCTTTGTTTATTTTATTCGCCGATTTAATGCCAAAGCGCTTGGCAATGATCGCACCTGAAAAAATTGCAATTAGTGTAATTAACCCTATTCAGATTTTTATCAAAATCTGTAAGCCTCTAGCATGGGGAATTAATGCAATTGCCAATTTGCTATTCCGCTTGTTTAAAGTAAATACCACACGCGAAGACAATATTACTTTTGATGATATTTCAGCAGTGATGGATGCAGGTGCTCAAGCAGGTGTACTACAAAAACAAGAACATCACTTTATTGAAAACGTATTTGAGCTTGAAGAACGTACAGTCCCATCAAGTATGACAACACGTGAAAATGTTGTTTATTTTACGCTTAACGAGCATGAAGATAGCATTCGCCAAAAACTGGCAGAATATCCTTATTCCAAATTTCTGGTTTGTAATGAAAATATTGATCAAGTGATTGGCTATGTAGATGCTAAGGATATTCTTGTACGTATTTTAAACAACCAATCTTTAACCCAGCTCAATGAATCAACTATTCGTACGGTTCTAATGATACCTGATACTTTAACACTATCAGAATTACTCGATCGCTTCCGCTCAACAAAAGAAAAGTTTGCTGTTGTAATTAATGAGTATGCGCTTGTCGTTGGGGTAATTACGCTAAGCGATATCATGATTACTGTTATGGGAGATTGGGTTACCCCTATGGAAGAAGAACAGCAAATTATTAAACGTGATAATAATTCTTGGCTGATTGATGGTAGTACACCTATTGAAGATCTTAAGCACGCGCTTGAAATGGATGAACTACCTGATGAAGAGAATTATGAAACATTAGCTGGTTTCATGATGTACCGTTTACGCAAAATTCCTCGTCCAGCCGACTTTGTTGAATTTGGTGGTTATAAATTTGAAGTTGTTGACGTAGACCATTTTAAAATTGATCAGCTATTAGTAACACGTGTATTAGAAAAAAATGATTTACCATCTCCACCTGATGAAAATTGATTTATTTTGGTGCAAAATATCCTGCAAATGCAGGATATTTTTTCGATAAATAATTTATTCCTTTTAAGATAATTATTATTTTTAAATAATTTTATATTAAAAGTTAAATTAATTATCCTAATCACAATTTCAAATATATAAATTAACTCATTCATTAAAATAAAAAAATTAAATTGAATTAAAATAAAATTTTGCACATAAAAGATTTACAGATTCACTTTCGTTATGTAACGTAGGGAGTAGAAGCATTGTAAATGGGTATACTTCTCATTTCAGTATTCTAACAGAATATAATTTTTAAAAATACATGATAATTTCAAACATGATAAAGGTTTTATAAGTATATATAATAAGCACTATACATTATAAATAGACTATACCATTATTATATATGTTCAGTATTTCTTCAAAATATACCTTTCCAAGTGAATATATATTAACCAAATAAACTAAATATATTATTTGTCTTTTTAATAAAAATTCATAAGAATAATCGAGGTCAGAGTTTTTGAATAAACTTGTTCAGTAAAACTAAAGGCAAAGGATTGATTGTATGCTGACATTACTTGGTGTTGGTATGATTTTATGCTTCATGTATTTAATCATGTCCAAACGTTTAAGCCCTATTATTGCTTTAATTCTCATCCCATTTATTTTTTCTCTTATTGCCTGGGGCCTTGGTCACTACTTTGAAAGCTTGAGCCATATTGAGCTTAAAGGTCTCAGTGAAATGATGCTAGATGGCATCAAAAAACTTGCGCCTACTGGCGTAATGCTATTATTTGCAATTTTATATTTTGCCTTAATGATCGATGCAGGTCTTTTCGATCCTCCGGTTAAATGGATTTTGAAAAAAGTTAAAGGTGATCCCCTAAAAATTACATTAGGGACTGTTTTTTTAACTACATTAGTCTCTCTTGATGGCGATGGCTCAACCACTTACATGATTTGCGTGGCAGCCATGCTCCCTCTTTATCAACGCCTCGGTATGAATACACTGATCATGACAGCACTTATGTTGTTATGTAGTGGTGTAATGAACCTGACCCCATGGGGTGGCCCTACTGCGCGTGCAGCAAGTGCACTCCAAGTTGACCCAAGCCATATCTTTGTACCAATGATTCTTCCAATGGTGATTAGTATTGGCTGGTTATTCTTCTTGGCATATTTATATGGTCGCTATGAGCAAAAACGTTTAGGCGTGATTGAGCTTGAAAGTCACCATGGTGATAACATTACAGTTTCAAAAGACCCTGAAGCAACTCGTCCACATTTACGTAAAGTAAATATGGTACTCACCATTCTTCTTATGATTGCATTGATCAAAGGTATTTTACCGATGTCAGTGTTATTCATGCTGGCGTTCTGTATTGCAATGCTCATCAACTACCCTGATGTTGATATGCAGAAAAAGCGTATCGCTATGCATGCAGACAGTATCTTGGCTGTTGTAGGTTTAATTTTTGCTGCAGGTATTTTTACAGGTATTTTATCTGGTACAGGCATGGTTGAAGCCATGTCTAAAGAATTTGTTGCAATGATCCCTACAAGTATGGGGCCATATCTAGCGCCAATTACTGCTCTGGTGAGCATGCCATTGACGTTCTTTATGTCAAATGATGCATTCTTCTATGGTGTATTGCCAATTCTTGCTGAAGCAGCTTCACATTATGGTATTAGCCCAGAAGCGATTGCTCGTGCATCAATTGTAGGTCAGCCAGTGCATTTGTTATCACCTCTCGTTCCATCAACCTACTTGTTATGTGGTCTTGCTAAAGTCGACTTTGCAGACCATCAAAAGTTCACTTTTAAGTGGGCATTTATTACTTGTATGGTATTGATGGGTACAGCTTTAGTGATTGGTGTTTTCCCACTTTTTAGCACGATGTAATTCTGCTCTACTATAAAAATAAAAGCCCCTATCGGGGCTTTTATTTTTTATTTATTTACATACTCAATCATGGCATCTAAGAACGCATGAAAGTGCAAGCTAATATCTTCTTGTAAAATTTTATAAGCATTATCAAATTGCACCATTGGAAAGCCTTCTTTCCAAAATGGGAAAATATTATGCAAGTCATGAGTAACTATTGCATCTTCTCGAACAATTGCTTGTGAAATTTGTGCCAAAACTTGCGCTGTCTCTGCGCCATCAACAGCAAGATAATCAATACCACGCGCTTTTAAAATACGAATTCGATCTTTTTTATAGCGAATTTTTTTAGCTTGAGCTGCATTTAAACCTAGTGCAAGAGTAACTGCCTCTACAAACTTCTCTTCAAAATTTGTATTTAGTGCCACCAAAGCCTGCTTATGTGCTTCCTGACGTCCTGCTTTTCCCCCGTTACGGATGATCTCATTGGCTTCCGTATCTAGCTTATCTTTTTTCATCGACTGTAAAATGTCTAAAATTTCGATATCGCTTAAAGATTCAGGAGATTGCTCAAACATAGGAGTCTCTATACATACAACTAAAGGCGTATTCTCTCATAAAAGCGATACTAAAGCAGAGTAAAATTTTTAATAGCATATTATCTTGACTATTTTTTTAGTCCTAATCTCAGAGACTACACTCATAAAATCCGTTAATTCTTTGGTTATGATTTTACCATTTGCCAAATTAATTTTACCCTGATAATATTATTTTACCCTGATAAAAATATGCGGCTAAAATGAATACTAAAATCACCTATACTGCTTTCACTGGAAGCACGCTTATTGCGAGTGACTCCCTTGTTGAACTTGCAAAGAAACTAAAAGCTCTTCCTAAAACAACAGAAAATATTCTGATTTTTAATGATCAAACAGGTCAACAAATTGATCTTGATCTTTCTGGTTCAGAACAAGAACTTCAACAACGTTATGCTGAACCGGAAGAAATTAAAAAAGTTGGACGACCTAAACTTGGAGTAATTTCACGTGAAATCACTTTACAGAAAAAACATTGGGATTGGTTAGATCAGCAAAGCGCGAGTGCATCAGCAGTGATTCGCAAGTTAATTGATAAAGAGTTAAATAACCCAAATTCTGAAAGCAATATTATGCTAGCCAAACAAGCTATCGACCGCTTTATGTCTGCTATGTTAGGCAATATGCCAAATTACGAGGAAGCAACACGCGCCTTATATCAAGGTGATCGAGATATATTTTTAAAAATGATTCAGAGCTACCCTAAAGATTTAAGAGAATATTTAACTTTAAAAGCTCAAAATGTTTTCTAAACTTAATAAAAAACCCGCTTACGCGGGTTTTTAGAACTTATTTTCAATCTATTAAAGACGAACTAATTCCACAATTTTCTCTACTGCTTCTTCTACCGTTTCAGCAGTTATCTCGGTATCTGTACCATCCACAGCGGTTGTGATAATAATAACACCCGTCTCACGTAATAGAACCAATTGCTCAGCTGTTAAGTTTGTTTTCGCGATCGCAACTACACCTTGCTGAATCAGTAAACTTTCTAAAGCTTGAGCTTTTTCAATTAACTGTGCAGAAACACCAATAACAGCAGGTTTTTGACCTAAACGAGCAGCACGATCTTCAGCAGTAACAGGATTACTATGAGCCGTCCACTCTACCGCGGCTTCTACCATGCCCGCGCCAACAGTTACGTTACTTAAACGGTCAATAAAAATAAATGAACCTGTGTAACGTGAATCTTGATAACGGTCAAACACGACTGGAGCATCAAACTCAACCACAACATCTGCAATCGCATTTAACTCAAGCTCTTCAACTTGAGTGTGTTCGAGCGTATTCACATTTACACGGTAGTTAATATTAGTTACTTTTGCTGGAACAGTTTGTGTACCAATCTTAATATTGTACAACTTACCTTTTACAAGTGGGTGTTCATTCATCCATACCACTGAAGCACGAACACTTCTTGAAATTAATGGTTGCTCGCCTGCACGTACTAAGACATTACCGCGACTAATATCAATTTCATCATTTAACGTTAAGGTGACTGCTTGACCCGCAACTGCCTGCTCAAGGTTACCGTCAAAAGTAACAATTTCCTTAACTGTAGAACGCTTACCAGAAGGCAACGCCACAATCTCGTCACCAACTTTAATTTCACCTAATGCAACTGTACCCGCAAAGCCACGGAAGTCGAGATTTGGACGGTTTACATATTGAACAGGGAAACGGAATTCATGTTTACTTGACTCGCGGTTGATTTCCACAGACTCAAGAATACTCATTAAGGTTTGCCCCTTGTACCAAGGAGTATGAGCTGATGGATTTACAACGTTATCGCCATTTAAAGCAGAAATTGGAACAAATAAAATATTGGCTGGACGGCGATCACCCAATTGGCTCACGAACGCATCATATTCAACCTGAATTTCATTAAAACGTTCAGATGAATATTCAACCAAGTCCATTTTATTAATGGCAACAACAATATTTTTAATTCCAAGCAAACTCGCAATAAACGTATGACGACGAGTTTGAGTTTGTACACCATAGCGCGCATCGATTAGGATGATTGCAAGATCAGCAGTCGATGCACCTGTTGCCATGTTACGAGTGTATTGTTCATGGCCCGGTGTATCAGCAATAATAAACTTACGTTTTTCAGTCGAAAAATAGCGATAAGCAACATCAATGGTAATACCCTGCTCACGCTCAGCCTGCAAACCATCTACAAGTAATGCCAAGTCTGGTGCATCACCTGTTGTGCCCACTTTCTTACTGTCACGTGTTACAGCTTGCAATTGATCTTCATAAATCAATTTTGAATCATAAAGTAAACGACCAATTAAGGTACTTTTACCATCATCTACGTTACCACAAGTCAAAAAGCGCAAAAGGTCTTTTTGTTCATGTTGTTTTAAATACGCCAGAATGTCTTGGCTGATTAAGTCTGATTGATGAGACATTGCTCAAACTCCACAAATTTAGAAACTGTCTTAGAAATAGCCTTCTTGCTTTTTCTTTTCCATTGAGCCTGCTTCATCATGGTCAATCATACGACCTTGACGCTCAGAACTTGTTGCCAACAGCATTTCCTGAATAATTTCTGGCAATGTATCAGCTTCAGACTCAACTGCACCTGTTAATGGATAACAGCCAAGCGTACGGAAACGTACAGACTTCATTTGTGGAACTTCACCCTCTTTTAAGCGCATACGTTCATCATCAACCATGATTAGCGTACCACTACGCTCAACCACAGGACGAACAGCAGAGAAATAAAGAGGAACAATTTGAATATTTTCTAAATAGATATATTGCCAGATATCCAACTCTGTCCAGTTTGATAACGGGAATACACGAATACTTTCGCCTTTGTTCACTTTACCGTTGTAAAGATTCCAAAGTTCAGGACGTTGGTTTTTAGGATCCCAACGATGTTTACTATCACGGAATGAATACACACGCTCTTTCGCACGTGATTTTTCTTCGTCACGGCGCGCCCCACCAAAAGCAGCATCGAACTGATATTTATCCAAAGCCTGTTTTAAAGCTTGGGTTTTCATAATATCCGTATATTTCGAACTGCCATGATCAAATGGGTTGATTCCTGCTTCACGGCCTTCTTTATTCTGATGAACAATTAAATCAAAACCATGTGTTTTTGCCATGTTATCGCGAAACGCGATCATGTCTTTAAACTTCCAGCCCGTATCTACATGTAATAAAGGGAAAGGAAGTTTTGCAGGATAAAATGCCTTCAATGCAAGATGAAGCATCACAGCCGAGTCTTTACCAATTGAGTAAAGCATGACTGGATTTTCAAATTCTGCGGCTACTTCACGGATAATATGAATACTCTCAGCTTCAAGTTGCTTGAGATGTGTAAGTCTTGATTCAGTCATGAACACACCCTTCTCTATCCATTTTGCCCATAAAATCTAGAAGCGGTATTACACCACCACTTAGAAGACCATGTGGAGGAACGAGTGCCATAACAACTCCAATTTTTCGTGATAAATAGTCCAACCACAAGCCTTTATATGGCTTATAGCATTAGTTATGCATTATAGTGATTTAAAACCGATTCCTTTTGCTTGTTTTTTCATATTGATATTCAAATTCATCATATACATGTAATATGCTGATTCACTTATACAACTTTGTAATCCTAGCTTGTGTAGTCGACTTAAGCAAATCATGTTCTAGTCTTTAGATTTCTTTAAAAACCATAAAAAAAGAGAAGCCTCTGTAGCCTCTCTTTCTTATTATAAGGTTAACTAAAAATTAGAAACCAAACATTTTACGCTCTAGAGGAATTTCAATACCAATAGATGCACCTGCATCATTACCTTCTAAGTCAGAATCACTTACCCATCCATTAATTTTTAATGGAAGATCAGGTTTGATGAAATGTGTCCAAGTTAAATCAAGCGCTTTAATTTCATCATCTTTAGGGAATGCTTTATTAATTGCCAAGTTAGATTGGTTAACTTTAACCACCATAGCACGACCACTTAAACGGTTCATCACGTCAAAGCGGATATCGCCACCCACAGAATACATTTGTCCATCGCCACCCATTGCATGTCCTAAAGGGAAACCATGCTGGTAATAACCATCTTTATAAACATAGTGTCTATAAGATATACCTCTGACATCACCATTAGTACGGGTATCGGCCCATTCTGCATAAAGCTGGTATGGCATATTATTATAGCTAGAAGAATAGTCAACACCTGCTAAATACATTTTTTTAGAAGGAAGTAGTCCAGCTTCATCTTCACCTACATATTGACCATAAATACCAACAGGAGCATTTATAAGAGATTGTAGATTTAAACGAGCATCAAAACCTGCGATTTGGTTAGAACGATCTTCATCAGAATCATACACATTGTCATTCCCTTTAATTGCATTCCACAAAGAATCCCAACTTTCAGAACGTCCTTCACCACCCCATTGTAAAGTACGAGAAGCACCTAGTTCTAAATAGGGTAAAGGTCTTGCAGTTAAACGTAAGCCTAATAATTTGGCATGAGGAACCGCTTTATAATCATCTAATTGGCCTGCAAAAGCTTGATATTGCCAAGGTCCAATCCAAGATAACCATTTTGTCTCAAAAGCATTTTGTACAGCTCTTTGTGCCGTCACGCCATACACAGGACGACTTGCATCGCCACGGATTAAGCTACCATCATGTCCAGGTCCCCACCATGTTGGAATTTGACCTGCAACAAGCCACTGGTTCCAGAGTTTACCAGCGACATATGAACCTTCAACGTTAACGTCATGCCCACTATCAATTTGAGGGTCTTTTTCTGCGTTTACACGGACTTTTGCATCCCAATTTTCACCACCAGCATTAAACTCTAATGAACCTTGGTACTGCGATTTTTGGTTATCGCCAAATGCTTGAGGAATATTTTTAATATCAGATTCAGCAAAAGCACCCACTTTAACTGTATTGTTATCCGCTTTTAATGCATTAAGTACTGAATTAATAACTTTTTGTTGAGCTGGATGAGTCACTTTAGCTTGAGAGAGCGCTCTTTGAATTTCATCACCACTTAATGGCCAAGTAGAAGTGCTGATGTTAATAACACCTTGTTGATTCAACCAGTTTAAGTCGGTACGTAAATCATCATTATTAAGCACTAAACCTTGTGCAAAAACAGCCGATGAAGCCGTTGCTAATAATGCAATCGAAAGTGTTTTTCTTAAAAACATGTCAGCACAATTCTCAAAGTTATTTATGAGCAACACATTAATTTTTTTATCGCAAATTTGCAATTGTTAAACTGTGCAATTACATTTTTTAACGGTGCTTTAAGTTTTCTATAACTTAAGTATTTTTTATATATAAATAGATAATAAAAAAGGCAGTATAAACTGCCTTTTTCTGCATTGAAGATTAAATTAACCTTCTTTACGACGCATATGCGGGAATAAAATCACATCACGAATACTTGGTGCATCTGCAAAAAGCATAACCAAACGGTCAATACCAATACCTTCACCCGCTGTTGGAGGTAAACCATATTCAAGTGCTTCAACAAACTCTGCATCGTAATGCATTGCTTCATCATCACCAGCATCTTTTTCAGCAACTTGCGCTTGGAAACGTTCAGCCTGATCAATCGGATCATTTAACTCGCTAAAGCCGTTTGCCAATTCACGGCCACCAATAAAGAACTCAAAACGATCAGTAATGTGCGGATTATCATCATTACGGCGAGCAAGTGGAGAAGTCTCTGCTGGGTACTCAGTAATAAAAGTAGGCTGACGAAGTTTAGTCTCAACCGTTTCTTCAAATACGATTGTTTGAAGCTTACCTAAACCAAAACCAGGTTTAACTTCTTCTTTTAATTCCTCACGAACAAATTTTGCAAGGAATTCACGATCGCCTACATTTTCAGGCGTGAACTGCGGATTATTCTCCAAAATCGCATCAAACATAGAGATTTTCTTGAATGGTCCTTTAAAGCTAAACACTTCACCTTGGTAAGGCACATCAGTCGTACCTAAAATATCAAGGGCTAGCTTTTCAAGCATGTTTTCAGTCAAAGCCATCAAGTCTTTATAATCAGCATATGCCTGATAAAACTCGATCATGGTAAATTCAGGGTTATGACGTGTTGACACCCCTTCATTACGGAAGTTACGGTTAATTTCGAACACACGCTCAAAACCACCAACAACTAAACGCTTTAAATAAAGCTCCGGTGCGATACGCAAGAATAATGGCATATCTAAAGCATTATGATGCGTTTCAAACGGACGTGCAGACGCGCCACCCGGAATCACATGCATCATTGGCGTTTCAACTTCCATGAAACGTTCATTGGTTAAAAATGCGCGAATACCTGCAACGACTTTGGCACGAATTTCAAAAGTCTTACGCGTTTCTTCATTAACAATTAAATCAAGATAACGCTTACGATATTTAACTTCTGTGTCGTTCAAACCATGAAATTTATCCGGCAATGGACGAAGCGATTTTGTAAGAAGTTCAAAACCTTCAAGGTGTACATATAAGTCACCTTTGCCAGAACGACCGATATAACCTTCAGCAGCAATAATATCGCCAAGGTCTAAACCTTTAATAGTTTCGAGCGTATCTTTTGGTAAACCCTTACGGTCAACATATAATTGGATACGACCAGTCATGTCTTGAATCACCATGAAAGAACCACGGTTTAACATGACACGGCCAGCAACTTTTACATAAACATGTTCAGCGCTTTCGATTTGTTCTTTAGACTGATCTTTAAATTGTTCTTGTAAATCAGCAGCGTAATGTTCACGTTTGAATGTATTTGGCCAAGGACTCTTTCCAGTTTCCTTTGCAACATCTTGGATTTGCTTTAATTTGGCATGACGCTGTGCAATTAAATCGTTTTCGGAAATAGTTGGTTCAGAAGTCGATTGAGCGTTTTGTTGCGTCATCTCTGCCTCGGTTAAGTAAAAATGAAGTGGCATAGCTTAACAGATTGCTGAGGTTTTTCGAACGATTTCAATCAAACAAAAACGAAAAAAGTCCAAGCCGTCAATCTGAATGGACATTGAATGATAAAAATTACTTAGACCAATCGCTAAGTTCATTTTTTTTAGGTTTGAGTAAAATATAAAAAAATCCAAATAACCTCGATTTGAAAAGGCCCTATTTGCCTTTTATTTTATCTATGAGATTGTGTAGTAAATAATGAAAATTCTATTTTTACATGGCTTGGATTCTTCTCGTGAATCAACAAAATTTCATGCCATTTTACATCCTGAAAAATTTTGTATTGATGTTGATTATCGCAACCTAAGTTATGCTTCAGTTAAAGACTTTTATCATCAAGCGATTGAAACAATTAAACCTGATTTGTTAGTCGGTCATAGCCTCGGCGGTTATTGGGCTTTGAAAACTGCTGCTCAACATAAATTAGCTGTTATTGTTGCCAACCCAAGCCTTACACCTAATTTTCGTAATGATTACCCTCACCTTTGTGACGAAGATCTTGACCACTCTAACCCTAAAATGGCCTATTTAGAGTTAGGAGACGAGCAACTTGATATGTATCAAGTACAGGAAAAGCTGTCACCATATATGACAATAGAAACTTATGACGGAGGCCATCATCGCCTTGCTTATCCTTCTCGTCTTAATGATCTCATTACTAAAATTCATAAAAAATATTTTGCTTGAATTTACGTATGACACATAATTTTCAAAAAACTTATTATGTAAAAAGATAACAAGTTAAATTACAGAAACTTATTTTTCAGCCATTTGTTTTACAGCTTCAAAGCCTTGAACGAAGCCACTTTTTAACATACCGATGTATTCAGGTAAGGTGGCTAATTCTACTTTTACCGTTGTAGTATCCCCATTTTGACTTAAAAAATATTTTTCTAGCGAACCACTCCAGCCTTTCACCTCTTCACTTTCCAAGTCTTCTTTCCCGTCTTTAATCATTCCTAAATGTTTAAAAATTAGTACTTCAGGCTTTTTCATTTCTTCAATGGTCGAAACCATTCCATTTCCTTCTCCATCTAGAAAATATGTTTTACCGCCCACTTTCCAATCTGTGCGCATTGAAGAATCTGGAGCAAAGAATTTCGTCCATGCATTATAGGTCTCACTATTCCAGAGTACGTCCCATACTTTTTCTATAGGGGCATTAATTTCTACTTCATATATTAGAGTTTCCATATTCGACTTCCTTATTCTCCGTTAATTAAGTGTTCCATAAACTTTTCTGTTTTATATAAACATTAATTTATTTGTCCATTTATCAACCAGATTACTTTTTTAAGAACTTTATTTATATAAATGCTTTGCTCTTTTTGTAACCCTTCATATCACTCACCGTCTCCTTGCATGAATAAACTTATAAAAACATATGATTTATTATGTGTTTATGTTGAAGTTTTGCCTAAATAACCATTTATTTGTCTCGATATGCCATTCATCTTTGCTTATGAATGATTAAACTCCCTTATATGCTTTACTTTAAATGTAGAACTGCGTAAAAATTTGATATCCGATCAAAGCGACATTAGTTATTATTGAGCGGATCGTAGTTACATTATTAATAGATGGAATAGTTTTACTGAAAGGCAGCTTTGAGCAAACTTATCAGTGCGGAGAGTCTCATGAAAAAATATCAATGTATCGTTTGTGGATGGATTTACGATGAAGCAGAAGGTTGGCCACAAGACGGCATTGCAGCTGGAACAAAATGGGAAGATATTCCTGATGACTGGACTTGCCCTGATTGCGGCGTTTCAAAAGCTGACTTCGAAATGATCGAAATCTAATGTCTTAAATTAAAAGGCCATGATTTACATGGTCTTTTTTATATATCACCAATCACCGTTTTAAATTAAAAATTCTAATTCTGGAGAAA
>NZ_POYH01000065.1:19391-51789 GCF_002899995.1 Acinetobacter sp. AKBS16
AATGCATCCAATCGTCATTATCGGATCAGGCATGGCGGGTTATACCTTAGCACGTGAATTCCGTAAGCTTAACCCAGAGCAAGAACTTGTGATGATTTGTGCGGATGATGCGGTGAACTATGCAAAACCAACCTTATCCAATGCTTTTGCAGGAAAAAAAGCCCCAGAACAGATTCCATTAGGTGATGCTGCAAAAATGAGTGCCCAACTCAATATGCGTATTGAACCTTTTACTTGGGTGAAAGAAATTTTAGCTGAGCGTCATGAACTTGTTCTAGAAAAAGACGGCGTTATTTCTCAGCAACCCTATTCAAAATTAATTTTAGCTGTCGGTGCTAACCCGATTCGCCTTGCAATTGCTGGTGATGGTAGTGATGACATCCATGTGGTGAACTCACTCATTGACTATCGTTCTTTCCGAGAAAATCTAGCTCAGCGCAAAGATAAACGTGTTGTGATTTTGGGTGCAGGTTTAATTGGTTGTGAATTTGCCAATGACTTACTTCATAGCGAATATGATGTAACAGTAATTGATTTAGCGCCTCAACCATTAGGCCGTTTATTACCTTCACACATTGCTTCAGCATTCCAGCAGAATCTTGAAGAAGCGGGTGTTAAATTTGCCTTAGGCACAACCGTTGAAAAAGTCAGTAAAATCAATAACGGTGAAGATTACGCGGTTACATTGGCAAATGGTCAGACTTTGGTTGCTGATATTGTGCTTTCAGCGATTGGCTTACAACCGAATATTTCTCTTGCTCAAAGTGCAAATATTCAAACCAGCCGTGGTGTGATTACCAATAGTTTACTTGAAACCAATCAACCAGATATTTATGCGATTGGTGACTGTGCGGAAGTTAACGGTACCCTGCTTCCATATGTAATGCCAATTATGCAACAAGCCCGCGCTCTAGCAAAAACATTAAGTGGTCAACAAACAAATGTACATTACCCTGCTATGCCAGTTGCGGTAAAAACTCCGGCTGCACCGCTTACAGTTTTACCGGCACCGGTTGATGTGGATGTAAATTGGGAAACTGAAGAATTCGACGATGGTATGCTTGCTAAAGCAATTGACAATGAAGGAACATTGCGTGGTTTCGTATTGTTAGGTGCAACAGCAGGCAAGCAACGTTTAACTTTAACTAAGCTTGTTCCAGATCTTATTCCTGCCCAAGCATAAGGTTTAAATTGGGAATGCTCATGATCTTGAGTATTCCCTCAAGGAATGAATAACATGAATAGCGCCTTACAATTTAGTATTTCACCGTACACTCCATTTATGCAGGAAACCAAAGTCAATTTAGGCAATGGTATCGAGCTACATGTAGAAGTAGGTGGAAAACCAGAACATCCGACTATTTTGCTGATTATGGGTTTAGGTGCCCAAATGCTATTTTGGCCGGACTTTTTCTGCAAATCACTCATTGATCAAGGTTTTCGTGTTATTCGTTTTGATAACCGTGATATTGGCCTTTCTTCAAAAGTCCGCCATCAAGGTAAACGTTTAAATACCATGAAATTGATGGGACGTTTTGCTTTAGGGCTAAGAAATCAGGGTGCACCTTATACGCTCTATGATATGGCAGATGACGTTTCTATGCTTCTCGACCGTTTAGGAGTAAGCAAAGCACATGTGATTGGTGCCTCAATGGGTGGCATGATTGCCCAGATTCTCGCTGCAAAATATCCGGAAAAAGTAGAAAAATTAGGATTGATGTTTACCAGTAATAATCAACCGTTTCTACCACCACCGTTCCCTAAGCAACTTTTAAGCTTGATTGGCAAGCCAGAATCACGTGATGAAGAAGGAATTGTAAATCACAGTTTAAAATTATTCCAATTGATTGGTTCTCCTGGTTATATTAACCATATTGAAGCCGTTCAAACTGCAAGAAAACTTTATCAACGTAGCTACTATCCTGCTGGTGTACTTCAACAGTTTTTAGCAATATTATGTACAGGTTCCTTACTGCAACTGGACCGTGAAATTAAGCAACCCACTTTAGTCTTGCATGGCTCTCGTGACCGCTTACTTCCACCGAGTCACGGTAAGGCCGTAGCAAAAGCAATTTCCGGTGCTAAGTTTGAATTAATTGATGGAATGGGGCATGATATCCCTGCCCATTTTATTCCACAGCTTAGCGGTTTATTTGCGCATCATTTTAAATCATCATACTAGGACACTATGGCTGCATTACCCTCACTAAGACAGCTATCATATTTAGTTACGTTGTCGGAAACTTTGCATTTTACTGAAGCAGCACGTCGCTCTTTTGTTACCCAATCGACTTTATCGGGCGGCATTATGGAGCTGGAAAGGCTACTAGGTGGCGTTCTGGTTGAGCGTGACCGTCAGAATGTGCGTTTAACGCCATTAGGTGAGCAAGTTGTTGCTCGAGCCCGTGTATTGCTAGCAGATGCTCAGGATTTAATGCGTTTAAGCCGTGAAATGAGTGAACCATTAACAGGTGATCTTCATTTGGGTGTTATTCCAACAATTGCACCTTTTATCCTGACACGGTTACTTGATGAAGTGCATCAACAATTACCGAAGATTCAGCTGCATTTACATGAAGCTCAAAGTGAGAAGATTGTAGAGCGCCTAGAACATGGTAATTTGGACATGATTGTCCTTGCCCTACCTTTTGACACAAGAAGTTTAAAAGTAGCTGAAATTTCAAAAGAAAATTTATATCTTGTTTGTAGTAAGCAAGATACAAATGCACTTCAAGCAAATTCTCTTGATGATCTCGATTTATCACGTCTTATTTTGCTTGAAGAAGGCCACTGTTTACGTGATCACGTATTAAGTGCCTGTCCAATTGGTGAGCGTAAAAACGATAACCGCTTAAAAGCAAGTTCTCTACCAACATTGGTTGAGATGGTTTCTTCCGATTTAGGCTTTACTCTTTTACCAGAAATCGCAATTGAAAATAGTATGATCAAATTTAATGATCAGATTACTGCAAAACCAATTGAAGACGCACCTAGCCGTACTTTAGCACTTGTTACCCGTAAAAGTACGCCGTTGCAAAGTGAGTTTGATGTTCTTCTACAAATCATGCAGAAAATTACCACAAACTTACATGAATAAAAAAAGGAGTCTTCGGACTCCTTTTTATTTTACTGTGCTGTTAGAGAAGCCCATTTAAATACCCAAGCCGATCTCAAATCCAAGCTATCATCTGCAATTATTTTTTCTCGAATAATTTGTGCAATTGCATAGTCATTGGCAGGGTCGACCATGACTCGTATTCCTTTTGTGGTTGGGCTGGTAACAACTTTATACCCTTTAGCCTGTAATTGGGACTGAATCATATTTGCTTTATTTTGATTAGGAGCCAAAGCAACTTGCACCATCCATTTTTTTTCACCGTTTTCTAAAATTTCTTTCGCGACCGCTGCATCAAGTTGCTTTTTCTTCTCAATATTTTTCTTTTCTTCAATTTTTTTTAACTGATTATCGTCAATTTTCTTTTGTGCTAACAATTCCTCTTGAGTAAGTTTTCTTTTCTGAATCACGATTGTCTTATTTTGTGTTTCATTCTTCTTATTTTTCTCTCTAGAAGGATGTATAAAATAAGGATATATCATTTGATCATCAAATTTCTGAAATACAATAATATCTCCATAGCACTTCTGATCCGCATAAGCAGTCACTGGCATTAACCCCAAAAATATTCTAATAAATAAACTTTTAATAAAGTCTTGCATATTATTCACTTACCAAAGTTAAGTATATTTAATGCGGCGTATTAAAGTAGATTTCTTGTGATTTGTATATTTTTAAAATTCAATGTTTTATGTAAAGAATCACATATTTTTCAAACATATTGCCTTAATTCAAATTATTGCCGTTTATCCTACAACCATTTAGAAAAATTAATTAAATTATTATGAAATTCAGTTAATTAAAAAGCCGACATGATGTCGGCTTTTTTAAAAATAATTTTTTATTTAAAAGTTTCTAATAATTCTCTTTGAGCATTATGCAATTTTTCGCCTGCGGCAGGCTGGGCACGTACCCATGTACCATCGCCCTGTAATAACCAAGCTTGCTGATTATCTTGTAAATAATTAAGGAGTCCTTGCTGATAAATACGTTTTTTCAAAGCAGGATCTTCAATTGGGAAGCATGCTTCAACACGATTAAATAAGTTACGATCCATCCAGTCCGCACTTGAACAGTAAATACGAGCATCACCATTATTACTAAAGTAATAAACTCGAGTATGTTCAAGGAAACGACCTACAATTGAACGTACCCGAATGTTTTCCGATAAATTTGGTAATCCCGGACGTAAACAGCAAATCGAACGAATAATGAGATCTACCTGCACCCCTGCTTGAGAAGCTTCATACAATTTATTAATAAGCTGAACTTCAGTTAAAGCATTCACTTTGACAATAATTTGGGCTTTACGACCAGCCTTTGCATTGGCAATTTCTTCATCAATGAAGTTGATGAGCTGAGCATGCAGAGTAAAAGGTGCATGGAGTAACTTTTTCAGTTTTGCCATTTTACCCATACCCGTGAGCTCTTGGAAAATACGGTGTACGTCTTCACACAAGTCTTTATCGGTGGTCATTAGGCCGTAATCGGTATAAATGCGAGCATTCATAGCATGGTAGTTACCCGTTCCTAAATGAACATAACGCACCAGTTTGTTGTTTTCACGGCGTACCACCATAATCATTTTGGCATGGGTTTTATAACCCACAATACCGTAAACAACGACTGCCCCTGCTTCTTGTAAAACATTAGCCACTTCGATATTCGACTCTTCATCGAAACGGGCACGTAATTCAATTACCGCTGTCACTTCTTTACCATTACGCGCGGCTTCTGCTAAAACTTGAACAATTTCCGAGTCTGCACCACTACGATAAAGTGTCTGTTTAATTGCGAGTACTTGCGGGTCACGTGCTGCTTCACGGAGTAACTGAATAACAGGTGCAAAAGACTCAAATGGGTGATGAAGTAAAATATCCTGCTTTTGCATAGCCGAGAAAATACTCTCGGTCTTTTTAAACACTTTTGGTACGACTGGCGTGTGTGAGTCGTAACGCAAATGAGGACGTTTAAAGTTCGAAACCAGACGAGCCAAGTTTACAGGGCCATCAACTTTATATAATTGTTCTTCGTTTAAGTCGAACTCTTCAAGTAGATATTCATAAATATGCTGTGGACAATTTTGGGTTACTTCTAAGCGTACTGCACGACCAAATCGGCGTGAACTTAACTCACCTTTTAACGCTTTTGCCAAATCTTCAACGTCTTCGTTAAGTGCCAAATCGGCATTACGAGTTACACGGAATTGATAGCAGCCAGTTGCAGTCATGCCCGGGAACAAGTCTGAAACATGTTCATGAATAATTGCAGACAACATGACATGATGTTCTTTACCACCCGTTAACTCATCTGGTAATCGTACAACACGTGGCAATGAACGTGGGGCAGGTACAACAGCCAAATCAATTTGTCGCCCGAACGCATCTTTACCTTCTAAAGTCACAATAAAGTTCAGACTTTTATTGACCAAACGCGGGAATGGATGGGCTGGATCTAAACTGATTGGAGTTAAAACAGGCGCAACCTGTTCCTGAAAATATTTTTTTACCCAAGCTGATTGAGCTGGTGTTAATTCACCACGACGTAAAAAGCAAATATCTTCTTCACGTAACTTAGGTAAAATTTCTTCGTTTAAAATACGATATTGGCGCTCAATTGCAGCATGAGCAGTTTCAGAGATTTTTTGTAAGACTTGTCTTGGTGTTAAACCGTCCGGGCTTCGACTTTCATTGCCTAGAGCGAATTGCTCCATAACACCTGCCACACGAATTTCAAAAAACTCATCTAAATTACGCGAAAAAATGAGTAAGAAATTCATTCGTTCCAGTAATGGATGTAAAGGGTCGACGGCCTGTTCCAATACGCGCAAATGAAAGTCAAGAATAGACAATTCACGATTAATATAACGGTCATTATAACTATATTCTGTTGGGGTCGTTGCTGTAATCGCTGTATTCATGTCTAACCTAATCTCTTTCCAACCAAAATCTATGCAAAATAGTATGCTGCAAAATTATGTCAATTTGATAAAAACTAAAAAAATAACACATCTTTAAGACAGTGTTATTCAGGAATCTGGGTGCTATTCATATAACGTAAAATAACGCGTTTTCTATATTGTAGTTTACGATCGTTGCGATGATCTTGATAATATTTCGGATCAGGCAATAACGCGGCTAAAAAAGCAGCTTGTTCGCGAGTTAAGCTTTTGACACTTTTGCCGTAATAATATTGGGCCGCTGCTTCAACACCATACAAATTTTTGCCAAATTCAACAGAGTTCATATACACCTCAAGAATTCGACGTTTCGACCACATGCGCTCCATCATCCATGTCGCTACAGTTTCTTGGCCTTTACGAATAAATGAACGCTTATTATATAAGAACAAGTTCTTTGCAAGTTGTTGAGATACGGTAGAACCACCAGCAACGACCTCTCCTTGCTCATTGTTACGCTCTAGCGCAAAACGAATACCATCCCAGTCAAAACCATGATGATGAATAAATTTTGCGTCCTCCCCTGCTAAAATTGCATGTTTGAAATTGTCACTAATATCATCATAGTCAAGCCATTCATGGATGATCGGCTCAGATGGATCTGACCAATAATCAATTCGCATAAACATGGTGGTATCAACTTCATGCGTACGCCACCAAACCAAACTTGAGAAGATCCAAAGCTGAATAAGGAGAATTGCCCCAATAAAAATTAACAACACGCGAACAATAAAGGCTTTCATGTTCGTCCTGATCTCCTGTATTCAACTTTTTTCATGTTAAGCTGTAAAGCATGTTCATATATAACAAAAGCATAGCATGACTCAATCTCAGCCTCCGCACATTAATCGTAAACTCAATGTACAAGCTTGGTGGCTGACCGCCCTACTGATCTCGATTAATGTAGGTTTGTTCATCTGGCAAATTATATCTGGAGTGGACATTAGTGACCCAGCTATAAAAGATGCACTTCACTGGGGTGCAGATTTTACACCACTTACTTTTTCCGGGCAGCCAGAACGTCTATTTACCAGCATGTTTTTTCACTTTGGCATTATTCACCTTATGCTCAACATGTGGGCTTTATATATTTTTGGTAATGTCGCTGAAGCTTTATTTGGACGTTTATACTTTATTGGTCTGTATTTACTTGCAGGCTTGTTTGGTAGCCTTTTGAGTAGTTATATTAATATTCAAAATGGGCATGAATTATTACAACATTTTGATCAGAGCCTGCTTCCCCATGTCAGTGCTGGTGCTTCGGGCGCTGTGATGGGATTAGGTGCAGCATTAACTGTTCTTTCTTTATTTCCGCCGCTGCCTCATCAAGCTTATATACTTGATAAGAAAGCATTATTAATGATTATGGCCATTAACCTTATTTTCGGTTTTGTCGCAACAGGTATTAATAATGCTGCACATGTCGGTGGTATGATTATGGGTGCATTACTCGCACTGATTTGGTATTTAAGCTACCGCACTCCATTTAAAACCCTCCTAAAATTTTTAGGTCTATTGGGAGGACTTTTAATGACTGTAGGCTTCTATGTTTACTGTAATCAGCTTAACTCACCATTACTTCCACTTTGGCATGAGGTTTTAATTCAGAACCCAGAAATACTCCCCTAACTTAAATCTGGTTCAGCTCACGTAAACTTTGTAGCGGCGGTAAATTACACAGATAACCGAGTCGATATCGGCCAATCAGAGCGCAAAGCAACATCATGGCAAGTGGTAAAATCAACCATATTTCAATATGCCACTGTAAAGCCATATTCATTTTATAACTTGCAATTGCGCTAATTACCTCGGCAAAACAGCAGGCAACAATGCCTGCTAACAAACCTAAAAAACCAATTTCCAGGCTGAGCATCTGCTTCATTTTATTTTTAGAGAGACCAAATGAACGCAACAAAGCCACTTCCCGACGGCGTTCATCCATTAATAGATTTAAACAAGCAATTAAAACAAGTATTCCAGAAAAGCCAACTAAAGCTGCAAGCACAGTCACGATTTTGACTAGAACGTTCATTAAGCGTTTTACTTCGTCTAAAATTCGATCAACATCAATAAAAACCGTATTGGAGAATTGCTGAATCATATGGATCATTTTAGGTTGATCTTGCTTAGGCACATAAAAACTACCCAAGTAACTACCAGCATTTTCATCTAAAGTTTTAGGCGAAAAAATAAAGAAAAAATTAGGACTAAAGCTTTCCCACTCAACGCTCCGAAAATTTATAACTTTAGCTTGCAATGTACCTTCTGGCAGACTAAAAGTAAGCCAGTCACCAATCTGGATTCCTAAACTTTCTGCTGTTTTACTCTCAACTGAAACTTGGCCTACTGCATTAAATTCCGCTTGACCTTTTGTAATGACATTGTCATCTGGTAAAGCACTCGACTGCGTTAAATTTAATTCGCGGCGTAAAGCATTATTTTGCTTTATAGCTTCTTCTGAAAAAGGAACATCATTCTTGGCAACTAATCGTCCACGAATGTTTGGATATAATGGTGTGCTTTGCCAACCATTTTGCTTCAACTGTTGCTCAAAAGCTTTTAAATCAAATGGTGGTAGGCCATAAACAAACTGGTTTGGTGTACCCTCCGGTAATTGCTGTTGCCAGCGTTCTAATAAATCTGTTCTTAACACGCTTAACACTGTAATAAGACTTAACCCTAAAGCCAATGCAGTAATTTGTAAGGCACTTTGATAAGGAGAACGAATATAAAAAGACAAACGAGTTTTCATCTTTTTTAAAGTACGAAGCAATAGCCAGACGACGGTATAAAGTAAAATGCAAAGCAGAATAATCGCTGTTAATACCCAAATACTGAGCATTAAATTTTCACTTAAAACTAAGCTAAAAATAACAAGACTGGTGATGCCTGCAAAAAACATAAAGAATAATGATTTTCGGGATTTTGCCTGTTCCCGAATAACACGGATGGGAGGAGTATTTAACAACTCCCAAATGCTTGGCAAAATGAATCCAAGTAGCACAATTACACTGGTAAAAATGGCAATTGGTAAGGGACCAAGTAAAAAACCAACCACAGAGAAACTTAACTCTAGTTGTGGAATCAGTTGTAGCATGAGCTCAAGCAAGCCATAGCCCATCATTATTCCTAAGAGACTACCGATCGCAATCGAAATTGCACTGACTACACAAAGTAGCCCAATATAGGCCCATAAAATTTGAAACTTACTCGCACCTAAACAACGTATTAAAGCAATGTGATCTTGGTTTTGCTGAACATATCTTTGACTCGTTAAAGCAATGGCGATACCACACAATAAAATCGTTAAAATATTGGCCAATTGCAAAAAGGTATCTAGGTTTTCTAACGGACGTAATAATCTGCTATTTGATTCACTGGCATCGCGTAAACGTAACCCTATGGTTTCTTCCTGTTCATTTGCAGGTTGATGTTGTTGCTTAAATTGCCTTGAAAATGACTGAACCTGTTCAGGCTGACCAGACATTAACAGTCGATAATCGATTCTACTACCAGTTTGAATTGCATGAGTTTTAGCAATATCTGCTTGATGAATAATGACAGTAGGCGAAAAACCAGAAAAACCAAGTTCTTGATTTGAATCTCGCACAATCACTCCACTAAAGCGAAATGCCGCATCTGCAATAGATACCATATCGCCTAGTTTAACTTTAAGTAAATCGGCTGCCCTTTGACTCAACCATACTTCACCTGGTTGGATACCACGCGCTATAGGTTCAATCTCAAGCTTTCCTCTTAATGGGAATGCAGGTTCTATTGCTTTTACATTGACCATGACAAACTGATCTTGAGTATGTGCCATTGAACTAAACATGGTCACATTAGTATGCTTTAAGCCAAGCTGATCTGCCCTTTTTTGCCATTTTGCATCTATAGGTTCATTATTCGACAGAACCAAATCGGCTGCTAACATTTGTGCTGCTTGTAGACTTACCGCATTTTTAACTTGGTCATTACTAAACTTAAGAGCGGTGGTTGCACTGATCGCAAGTGAAAGCGCAATAATAAGTAAATATAAGCCTCCGGTACGAAAGCTTTGTAACAAAAGTGGTTTGAGAAGATTACGCATAGTTTAACCACCCTGTACTGTCTTTAGTCGGCCATCATCTAACTCCACATGTCGTTGGCAAAGTGCTGCCAAATTACGATCATGTGTGACCAAAATAAGTGTAGTACCAAGCTCTCGATTTAAATCAAAAAGAAGAGTTTCAATTTCTTGGGCGGTTTGACCATCAAGGTTTCCGGTCGGTTCATCGGCAAAAATAATTTGTGGCTCGGCAATGAGGGCCCGAGCAATTGCCACACGTTGTTGCTCGCCGCCAGATAAAACTTTAGGCGTTTGTTCAGCTTGACGACTTAAGCCTACCCGATGCAACCAATCTAAGGCTTTTTGTTCAGCAATTTTATAATCAAAATCTTTACGTAACCGAAGCGGTAACATCACATTTTCAAGTGCACTTAACTGCGGCAAAAGCTGGAAAGACTGAAATACAAAACCAATATGCTGCATTCTGATTTGGGCACGTTGCTCTTCTGTTAACTCATGAACCGCCTGACCACATAACCACACCTCACCTTCAGAGGGTTGGTCTAAAGTCGCCAAGATTCCTAGTAAGGTTGATTTTCCTGAACCAGAACGTCCTGTAATTGCTACCTGCTCCCCTTCATAAATATCTAAATCAATATTTTTTAAAATCGTAAATTGATTTTGGTTAATCTGAATAGTTTGTGTAACTTGATGGGCAGCAATGATAGGTTGTGGCATGATGTGAACAGTCCTATATATTGAGTATTCGGGTCGAAACACAAATGTATAAATCTTATTTGTTTGGTTCTAAAAGTCTCTTGCTCATCTCATTGAGCATGTTGCCCATGTTCGTCTCGGCAAAAACTATTTTAATTTTAGGAGATAGTATCAGTGCCGGTTATGGAATAGACCCTAAACAAGGTTGGGTACAATTACTACAAAAACGTTTAGACCAACAGTATCCCAAACAACATAAAGTGGTCAATGCAAGTGTGAGTGGGGAAACCACTAGCGGTGCTTTGGCACGATTACCAAAACTTTTACAAACGTATAAACCCGAGGTAGTTGTTATTGAATTAGGCGGGAATGATGGCTTACGTGGTCAACCACCACAATTGATTCAAAAAAATCTGTCTCAGCTCATTCAATTAAGCCAGAAGCAAAAAGCCAAGGTTATTCTTTTTGGTATGAAGATTCCGCCCAATTATGGCACGGCTTATAGCAAAGCATTCGAAAATAACTACAAAACTGTCAGTCAAAAATACCAGGTGAAATTGCTACCCTTTTTTCTTGATGGCGTCGCTGGGCAAAAGCAACTAATGCAAAATGACTTGATTCATCCAAATGCCCAAGCACAATCAAAATTACTGAATTTAGCTTATCCATACATAAAAGGTGCCCTATAGGCACCTTTTAGTTTTAAATATTTTTATTATGATCAGAAGTCAAAAAAAGTAACTTCACCAGTTTCTAGCGAATATTCAGCACCAACGACAATCAACTCACCTTTTGCAATCAGATTCTCTAATACAGCCGAACCATGACGTAATTGGTTTACCGAAGCAAAAACGTTTGAACGCACCGCATGACATGAGAGTTTTTTCAAGTCATTTTTTAAATCAGTCTGCATTAAAATCTCAACTGATGGACGAACACGGTTCACAATCGACATTAAGTTAGAAGATGGCGGGTGCTCGGGGTTCATCAACGTATCAATAGTCGCTTGAATCGCGCCGCAATGACTGTGTCCTAATACAACTACAACCGGACAGTCATAACGTTCTGCCGCGAACTCAACACTACCAACTTGTGAAGGTGCAACAACATTACCAGCAACACGGATTACGAATAAGTCACCAAGACCTTGATCGAATACCATTTCTGCTGGTACACGAGAATCTGAACAGCCTAATACAATTGCAAATGGATTTTGATCCTTTGCCATTTCAGCGCGTTCATGATGTGATAAGGTTTTTGCAAGGGAAGTATTTCCATTTACAAATCGTTGATTACCTGCTTTCAAACGATCTAAAACTTCTTGCGCAGTAGGCATTTTATATTTCCATTGTTTTTTCAAGGTTAGAAATCATTTTAATGTGTCAAAATTTGAATGTCACTGACAAAAAATAAATCCTTTTTCAGGAAAATTTTTTAAAACTTTAATTAGTTTTATAAGGAAGATCACCGCACAATTACCTACTGTTTAGTGAAAAAATAGACATACTTTAGTTTATAGATTGACTATAATTTTCTTGATTCCAAACGTTTGGCAAATGACTCATTGGCAAAGTTTTTCAATAATTTTTCAAACTCGCTTAAGCATCAAGGATGAAATCTATGACAAGGCTGTCCGCCCCAATTAAAGCCTCTATGAAAAAAACTGCTACTGCACTGACTTTGGCTTGTAGCTTATTGTCAGTGATGAGCATTTCTCAAGCGCAGGCAGCCGATAATATTGATGTCAGCTTTCAAACAATATTACAGCAAGAACGTAACTGGGCAGGACTGCAAAGCAAAAGCCTAAAGGTGGGCGATATCACTTGGTCATATAGTGAAGGTGGCTCTAGCACAAAGCCAACTTTACTACTCATTCATGGCCTAGCGGGCAGTCGAGATAACTGGAACCGAGTTGCCCATTATCTCACGACAAATTATCACATTATTATTCCTGACTTACCGGGCAGTGGCGAAACTATCGTTTCGCAAGACTTTGATTATTCAGTTCCAAACTTAGCTGAAAAATTACGTCGCTTTGTTGAAGCCGCGAATTTAAAAGGCCCAATTCATATTGCTGGGCACTCACTCGGCGGATCAATTGCCCTACTCTATGCTGGACAATATCCATTTGAAACCAAAAGTCTATTTTTAGTCGATAGCGGTGGTATTTTCCGTTCTGCCAACACAATTTATCTAAAAGATCCAACCTATCTAAAACAACTTTTAGTCTCTAAAAAAGGTGATTTTAATTATTTATTAAAACAAACCATGTTTAATCCTCCGTTTATTCCGAAAGAGTTCCTACAAGCTCAAGAAAAACTGATGATTAATCAAGCACCTCAAACCCAGAAACTGGTTGATCAATTGATCGCACTCAATAAAGTCTATACCCCAGATTCTTTTGCCGTACTTACTAAAACGATTGACGCCCCTACACTCATTTTATGGGGTAAACAGGATAAAATTATTAATGTAGAAGTAGCAAACGAGCTAAAACGGCTTTTAAAAAATGCCCAGCCTCCAGTTATCTTAGAAAACGTAGGCCATATGCCAATTTTGGAAGCTGAACAGTTAGTTATCCAACAATACGTACCATTTTTACTGAAAGTAGAAACAAACCAGTCGTCAAAAACGACAACACCTTAAATAAAACTTCAGACTTGTGAGACCTTATGTCTACCCAACCCATTATTGAAAAACTTATTGAAGCTCATCTAGATTTTCTAGATGAGCAATTTGCTCAGGCTCAGGTGATCCAACAAGAGTTTGAGCAGTTTTATCATTGGTTGGGGAGTCGACAATTACAACACCTTTGGACGTTTGAACAGGTTCAACAGCTCATTCAAAAGCAGATTTTAGACACACCCGCTTCGGATTTTCTTATTGAACAGATTGCGGAGCATATCCGCTTTGCACTGATCCATCCTGCAAATGACACCGCAACTGTTGAAGACGTTATTCCTGTTTTAACCATTGATCGAATTGCACAATACGTTGCCAGTAAAGAAGAGCACCGTAAAAAACTCATTAAAACAATTGTGAATAACCCTGCCTTTTCAGCACTGTTGACTCAATTGATTCAGCAAACAATGCATGATTATTTAGATGAATCTATGTCAAAACGCGTGCCTGGTGTAGGTCGTTTTATGAAGATGGGCAAATCTGTATTAGAAACAGTAACCGACTCTAATCTTGACGATACCATTAACCATTACTTGCAAAAGAATATTTTAAAACTCAGCCAGATGAGTGAACGTGTTTTAAACCAACATTTTGACAATGATAAGCTCTACCATTTTCAGGCAAATGTTTGGCATAAAGTTAAAACCTCGCCACTTTCTGTTTTAAAAAACTATATAGAAGTTCAAGATTTAACAAAAACCGTTGGCCTAGGACATGAAATCTGGGACCACATTCGTCAAACTGATTATCTAAAACAGCAAGTACATGATGGTATCTATACTTGGTATGTACGAAATCAGGAACGTAATTTTGATTTATTGCTCCGTGATCTTAATATTGACGAAAATTTAGTGAAGCATGAACTCACCGAATTGCTTGTACCCGTACTACAACAATTAGTCACAACAGGACATTTAAGACGTCGTGCCCGTGTATACTTAGAGAAGTTTTATTATTCTGAAAAAGCATTAGAAATTTTAAATAATAAAGGCGCTTAAAGCGCCTTTATTATTCAAATACTTAGAATTTATAAATGATTCCTAAATTATAACGGCGTCCGTCTAAAACATAATTGTAAGTTGCTACATCAACATCTTTATCAAATAAGTTATAGATACCTGCTGCAACTTGGATTTTATCCGTCGGCTTATAGTTCATACCAACATCAACCAGTCCATAAGCAGGCTTTCCGTCAGCCATTGAGGTTCGGCTTAAATATTCAGAAGTTTTGCTACGGAAATTCAAACGGCTCCACATACCCACTAAATCATTCACTTGCCAATCTAAAGTGGTATTAAACATATGTTCCGGCATTTCATTTAAAGGCTGGCCTTTAAACTCCCCACTCTTTTGCTCTGTATCGGTATAGGTATAATTGGCATTCAATTTTAAGTCAGGTGAAATGAGCCAACCAAACGTCGCTTCAATCCCTCTCATATTGGCTTTATCTACATTTGTTCGTTGACTGACAAAATCAAATTTAGTACCCAACCAATCACAATTATAAGTACCCGCATCTCCCGAGCATGTTCTAACTTCTGTAATTTTATCTTTAAATTCGCTATTAAAAATCGTTAGACCGGCATTGAGGTTATCAAGATTATCCCAAGAAAATGACAGCTCATAGTTCGTACTTTTTTCTGGTTTTAAATTTGGATTACCAACAATAACCCCTGCCGAACGTCCTCCGCCCGTAGCTTGCCCCCATTCTGCTACTGTCGCTCGTAGTGCAGGTGTCTTATAGCCTGTTGATACGCCGCCTTTAATAATCCAGTTATCATTTAAAGTCCATACACCATATACTTTAGGACTGAAATGATCTCCAAATTTTTCGTCCTGATCCATACGCAGTGACATTGTTAATGTAAAAGGATCTGTAATATTCCATGCATCTTCTGCAAATAATGCCCAGCTATAACGATCTAAATTAGAAACAGGTTGTGACCCGCCCACTTTTAACTGGTTACCTAAATCATCCAATTCTTCTTTTAAATAGCTGCCCCCAACACTAAGCGCATGATTTGCTAATGTGATTTGGTTAAGCGTATTAAATGTAGTATTTACAGCTTCCATATTTCTAGACGGGTTCTTATTTTCTTCGCGTTGAATATAAGAATGAGTCTTCACAGGACCAATGTCACCACGGTGCGTTAAACTATATTCTGTACGGTAATAGTCTGTTAATGAATCTGCTGGTGGATTACGACCAGTTTGAATAGGTGAAACTGTTTTCCCAACTGTAGCATTACGATTTTGAATAGAACGCTGGTATTCAAGCTCAATGGTATGCTGATCATTAGGAGTTAAGCTTAAAGTAGCCCCTCCTGCTCGAATTTTTTGTTTGTTATACCCTCCAATAATTTCATCTTCATCTCTTTGTGAAAATGTACCATTAGCTTTTAAACCAAGTAAATTCTTAATTAATGGTCCCGATACATAAGTATTAGCTTGGTAAAGGTTTCCAGATTTATTATTTTCCTGAATTGTTGTATCTAACTTAACAGAACTGTTCCAAACATCTGCGACTTTTTTAGTAATGATATTAATCACACCACCCATGGCATCTGAACCATATAAGCCAGACATTGGACCACGAATAACTTCAATACGTTCGATACTTTCGATTCCTGGTAACCAACCTTGTTCAATACCTGAATTATCACTATTTGGCCGCACAGAACGTGTATTTACTTTCTTACCATCGACCATAATAACGGTATATGCGCTCCCCATTCCACGAATACTAATATCTGATGAGCTCCCGCCACCTGTAACGACCACCCCCGGTACATCTTTAAGTGCATCCGTTACATCTCGATATGCTTTTTTATTAATTTCCTCTTGTGTCAGAACAGAAATCGAAGCTGCTGCTTTTTTTATATTTTGTTCAAAGCCACTTGCTGTAACGACTATTTTTTCTAATTGTGTAACTTCACTATCTTTTTTATTTTTTATGGAAGAATCAACTAAAATATTTTCACTTTCAGCGGCATAAGCCGCAGGAAACATTCCTGTAAGTACCGAAATTGATAGTACAGATTGGAAAATACGCTTAGTCATATCCTGCTCCAACAGATTAAATTATGAATAAATATTAAGTTTTACTTAAACAAATGTAACAAATTTAAATAAAAAAATAAATAATATTGATAATTATTTTCAATTATAGAAAATAAAAAAACCTCATCCCGAGGCTTTTTTATTTCACTTTTCAAATAATTTAATTATTTGAAATAAGCACCTTCTGCTTGTGTATGGTCTGTTTGGTCAACCACACGTTGTAGTTCAGGAATGTGTTCTTTCAAGGTTGTTTCAACACCTTGTTTTAAAGTCACATCAATTGCTGAACAACCTTGGCAACCGCCACCAAATTTCAATACAGCAGTAAGACCATGTTCAGGGTCATCTTGTACTTCAACTAAGCTACAGTTACCGCCGTGTCCTGCAAGACCCGGGTTAATTTCTGCTTGAAGTACATAGGTAATACGCTCTTCAATTGATGCATCTGGCCCTACGCGCGGCACTTTAGAGTTTGGTGCACGGAAAGTTAACTGACCACCAAAACGATCTTTGTTGTAGTCAATAACAGCGTCTAAAAGATAAGGGATAGACGGCGCATCAATATATGCAGGGAAATCAGGATAGTCCTGTTTATAATCCGTCGGCACCACTTCTTCTGGTGCACTATATGCCATACAGCACTCTGCACGTGGTGTACCCGGATGTTCAACAAAAATTCGAACGCCAATTCCCGGAGTATTTTGCTTCGCCAATAATTCGTGCAAATACTCTTGTGCAGATGGTGTAATCAAAAGGTTCGGAATTTCTTCTGCAACAGCAGTGTTGGTGTTCTCAGTCGACATAACAATATTCCTCAAGCTGATGCCTTTATATTAACCGAAGATGAGGTGGATTTAAAAAAAATCAACTAAATTTGTCGGATTTATACACAACAGGGTTTCAAGTTGTGTTTTTAATGGCATTATTGCCATCAGTATTGATCATTTTTAAATATTTCTTATGTTGCATTTGCCGTTTAATCACACCATTACTCTTATTATTATTACGGTCATTGTGTCTTTACTTGCTTTTAGCAATCAAAATGTCATGAACCGTTTGATCTTCTGGCCGCCTGCAATGCAACGTGGACAATTTGATCGATTCATTACTCATGGTTTTATCCATGCAGATGGTACTCATTTGCTCTTTAATATGATTACCCTGTTTTTCTTTGGCAGCATCATCGAAAGTTTTTATCGCCAATATTTTTATGACATGGGTTTTGTGCTGTTCTATTTAGGCGGATTAATTTTTGCGATCTTGCCAAGCTACCTACAACATAAAAATGATGCAAACTGGGCAAGTCTAGGTGCTTCAGGAGCCGTATCTGCTGTTCTGTTTGCCTATATTCTATTTCAGCCGTGGAAGCTGATTTTTGTATTTTTCATCCCTGTGCCAGCTATTATTTTTGCAATTCTCTATGTTGCTTATAGCATTTGGGCAGGTAAACGTGGCAATACGCATATTAATCATAGTGCCCATTTATGGGGTGCGGCTTACGGCGTAATTGTAACGATTTTGATTGAGCCAAGAGTGATTCCTCATTTCTTAGATCAACTTACTCGCCTACCTTTTTAAATCCATATTTTTGAGAAAAGCCCAATATGGGCTTTTCTTTTTTTCTCATTTATTTATCAAGATAAATTCTCAGATATTTTTCTGATTTTCTTTGATCAATTCCTTGTTTTGATTGCAAAAACCATCTGATTAAACTCAAGCACAATTCTTTTAATAATTCAGATGATACAATGAAGTACAAAGCTCTTTTATCTAGTCTTTCCATTGCTTTATTTAGCTTATCTTTAGCTGGATGTAACGATAATGATTCACAAGAAACTGCGGTAAGTACACCAAAGCAGCCGAATATTTTATTCATTATGGCCGATGACTTAGGGTATTCAGATTTAGGAGCTTTTGGTGGTGAAATTCATACCCCGAACATTGATAGTTTAGCGCAAGAAGGTCGAATTTTAACTGACTATCACACTGCACCTACATGCTCGCCTACTCGTTCACAACTCATTTCTGGTACTGATCACCACTTGGCAGGCATAGGTGCTATGGCAGAGCTTACCCCTGATCATTTAAAAGGACAGCCTGGCTACGAAGGCTATTTAAATGAACGCTCACTATCGATTGCTCAGGTGCTCAAAGATAATGGTTATCGAACTTATATTAGCGGTAAATGGCATTTGGGATTAACACCTGAAACCAATGCACATGCTAAAGGTTTTGATCATTCATTTACCTTATTACAAGGTTTAGACCACCACTTTAAACAAGCTCCAAGTGCGTTTAAGCGAAATTCAACCTATACCGAAGATGGGCAAATTATTCCTGTTTCAGCATTGCCTGATGACTTTTTCTCGACCAATTATTTTACCGACAAATTACTTAGCTATTTAGAGTCAGGTAAAAATAGTGGCAAACCATTTTTTGCCTATGCAGCCTATACAGCACCCCACTGGCCAATACAGGCACCAGCAGAATACCGTGAAAAATATCGTGGCGTTTATGACGTTGGTTACGATGCTATCCGTAATGCCCGTATTGCACGCCAAAAGCAACTTGGAATTATTCCAGTAAACTTTGAGGCTGCAGAACCAATTGCAACTCAAAATGCACCACAAAAATATGGCAAGTGGAATGAGTTAACAGCTGAACAAAAAGCGCTTGAAGCACGCAAAATGGAAATCTACGCAGGCATGGTAGAAAATCTTGATGCCAATGTAGGCCGAATTATTCAATATCTCAAACAAAATAACCTTTATGACAACACTTTAATTTTCTTTGTTTCTGACAATGGCGCAGAAGGTTTTGTTCGCGGAAGCTATGGCAGTGAATCAGGTTTTGATAATTCTGTAGCAAATGTAGGTACCCCTACTTCTTATCATTACATTGGTCCACGTTGGGCCGAGGTCAGTGCAGCACCTTTCCACTTATGGAAAGATACAGCTGGTGAAGGTGCAACTACCGCTCCTGCTATTGTGAAATTACCAAATCAAAAGAAAGCTGAAGAAACCAATCATAGCTTTGCATCGGTACTCGACGTTTTTCCAACGTTATTAGATTATGCTCATATTCCAGTACCTCAAGGGCAATATAAAGGCCGAACCATTAATACGCCAAGCGGTTATTCTTGGAAGTCTGTACTTGAAAATAAATCACAAACGATACGCCCTGCCAATTTCAGTTTTGCCGATGAATTGCATGGTAGTAAATATGCAAAACAAGGCGAATGGAAAATTGCACTTCAAGGTCGCCCTGAATTAGGAACAGGTTCTTGGGAGCTCTATAACATTGCCACTGATCGTGGAGAAAATCATAATGTTGCGCAGCTTTACCCTGCAAAAGTTCAAGAGCTATTAGCGGTTTATCAAAAATACACTGAACAAAATGGCGTACAGGAATATAACGCCAAATGAAATTGAAACTGGTTTTAAGTACTACAATCGGCCTGTTGTTCATCACAGGTTGTAGCAAGTCTGAACATAACGCTGACACTAAAACGGTTTTACCAAAGCATACCATTCAATCGGCTGCTTTGGGTTCCATCGAACAGTGTAAGAGCTATACAGGACTTCCTACAGGCTGGCTTAAAAATACAACCGCAGGCATGGTATTCATTCCAGATGGGCATTTTAATTTTGGTTCTGAAAAAGCTTATCCAGATGAACTTAACTTTGGAAAAAAACAACGGGAAGTTAAAGGTTTCTGGATTGATCAAACTGAAGTCACTGTTGCTCAGTTCGCGAGTTTTGTGAAGGCAACTGGTTATATCACCGATGCTGAAAAACAAAAACAAGCTGCTGTTTTTTCTCCAGACCCACATCATCCTCAGCAATGGTGGCAACTTAAGACAGGATATACATGGAAAACACCAAACGGCAAAAATGATGCTCTTCCTAATCCTCATGAACCTGTACGCTACGTAACTAAAAATGATGCTGAACATTATGCAGTTTGGCTAGGACGGGACTTACCCACAGAACTTGAATGGGAATATGCCGCTAAAGCAAACTCGCCAACTGATACTCCTTTACATCAAGCACCTACCGATGAGCACCAGCATCCACAAGCGAATTACTGGCAAGGTGCATTTCCCTTTGAAAATCTGAACCAAGATCATTTTACTGGTATTGCGCCTGTCGGATGTTTTAAACCTAACGGTTTTAAACTATTCGATATGATTGGAAATGTTTGGGAATGGACATCTTCTCCTTATCAAGGTGCGCACGACCAGCACATGGGTAATTATTCGGCTTTAAGACAACAAGAAATGAGCAGTACTCAATATGTGATTAAAGGTGGATCGTTTTTATGTGCTGAAAATTACTGTTCACGTTATCGTAATAGTAGCCGCTATCCCCAAGATTTTGATTTAGCCGCCACCCATGTGGGTTTTAGAACGATTTTACGCTCTCCTTAATTTCTTCTTAATTTAGCTGCTAAAAGATATTTTTTAACCAAAAACAGATCGAAATATAATCAAAACATTTCTATAGTAAAAGGGAGAATGATAAAAAAGCGAGAACAACATGAAAACATTACTTCTTTACTTCTTTGTGCCGCAGCAATTTTCACAATGTCATTATCAGCCTGTGCAGTACATACACCTGAGGGTAGTATTGTGATTGACCCAGATTCACCATATTACGGACACCCGGGAGATTTTTGCCCACCTGGACAGGCGAAAAAAGGACGTTGTTAGAAGTACTCTTTTAAAGTCATTAGATAGAGACTTCTATTAAATGATGAACTGAATACCGAAATGGAGGGTTCCAGCCCAAAATTAGATGGGATGAAACTAGAAAATTATGGTGTAAAAAATCACCATATCCCCAAGATTTTTAAAAGACAATCTTACGTTGTCTTCTATCTAGTTTCACCCCAATTCTTTCTTATTTCGTTTGACTTTTCTGATCATTTAATAAAAAAAGTCTAGTTTTTACTCATCGTTGTATCTTTTTATTGATACATTTTGATCATTTTACCTTCAGGTCAAACCTGATGAATTCGCTCTATACAAAATAACTATTTATGTAACGTAAGTCTATAAAAATGTTCTAAAAATGTGAAAAAAAATGAAGGTAAAATGCGATGTAATTATCATAAAAAATGACTCATCTTATATTCATCACAAAAATATTGAATTTTATTTTGGCAGTTATTGCCACACGTTTCTTTTCATTGGCATAGATAATGTATACACCTGTATATTAACCTTATCGTACAAGCGAGATATTTTATGTCCAGCCAGAGTCCAGCCGAAGGTCTACAATTTCCGATTCACGCCTCGATCAAAAAGCAAAGCACGTCTCTTACAGGCCAAGAGATTTTGTCAGAAGCTTTATCTATTGTAGATAATAAAACTGCTCAACAGATTTTGGCTGAAAAAAATTGGCGAAAAAATTATCCTATTTACTTTAAGGCACTTGTTAAGCACGGAATTACTAACAGCAATAATCCAATTACCATTGCAAAACAGGGATTGCATAAGGCTCATCATCTTTTTGATTATTACCGCGATGGTAAACACTATCTTTTAAAAGATGCTCTACACATCCCCACTTCTACTCCTTTAAATACAGTAAGATTTAAAGGTGAAAGTGAAGCTGCACCAGAATGGTATGTTCCATATAAAGGCCAAAAACTGAGCGGGCAAAGCTTACTTGACCAAATTCAAAAATGGGAAAATGCAGGTATTATTGAACCAAGCCATGCTACGGCTTTACGTGAAGCTGCTGCTCATCCTGAATGGTTTGATTTATCTGACCGTACGATGGTGTTATTTGGTGCAGCCTCAGAAGCAGGACCATTACCTTGGCTAGCAAGATGGAAAGCGAATATTGTTGCAATAGATTTACCAAACCCACGAGTTTGGGGGAAAATTCTAAATACAATCCAGCAAGGAAACGCAACGCTTATTGCACCAAGTATTGAAAAAATTGACTCTTCGGCAAAAGCTTCAGCATTGAGAGATAAATTGGGTGCTAATTTATTAACGCAAATACCAGAAATTGCCCAGTGGTTAGTTCAATTTCCTCAAAAATTAGACTTGGCTGCTATTGCTTATTTAGACGGAGAAAAACATGTCCGTGTTTCTATGGCAATGGACAGTATTATGCAATATGTGAGTGAACATAAACCTGATACCAGCTTAATGTTTATGTGCACACCAACTGATGTTTATGCAGTACCAAAAGAAGTTGCAGAAGCTGCTCAAGAGAAATTTAAATCTCGTTCACAACTACAAAAAATGGCTGTGAAAGGTGTTTCTACACTCTCACTCAAACGTTTTTTTCAAGCACCTTATCAAGATTTGATTACTAGCGAAAATGGCAAAACTTATGGTATTGCAGACTGTTTGGTAGTTGAACAAGGGCCAAACTACGCTTTGGCAAAACGTATTCAACAATGGCGTGCGACACTTGCCCGTCATCAAGGTCAACGTGTAAGTATTAATATTGCACCATCTACCACAACTCATTCGGTCACAAAGAATCCGCTCCTTAAAGCTGCTTTTAATGGCGCAGAACTTTTTGATGTAGAGGCATTTAGTCCAGAAACCACGAATGCGATTATGGCGGCGTTATGGATTCATGACTTAAGAAATGATTCTTCTGTCGCAAACCCTGAAACCGTACTCGACCACCCTCTAGAGTTGATGATGGAGGGTGCTAACCATGGCGGTTTATGGCGTGTGGCTTATTTGGCACGTACAGCTCTTCCTTTTGCAGCCATCTATGGCTTTGCAGCCGAGAAACTTCCATTTAGGAAATTTTCTAAAAAATAATAACGTTGAAAGCCCAATTTTAGAATTGGGCTTTTTTGTGCAATTAATTGCTTTGGCTATGCGTTAAATACTTCTGCATTTCATCAGGTGGAACCATTCCTCCTCCTGTCGCCCATACCACATGTGTCGCATGTTGTAACTTTTCAGCTGACAATTGATGCAAGGCCAAATAATCAGGAGTAGTTTGCACATAATATGGCCCCATCATGCCTGCCGCTGCCGAGGGCTCAACTTGAATATTTTCAGTTTGATTTAAAAGCGAAATGAGTTCATATAAACATTCATCATCAATGGTGTAGTAACCGTCAATTAACTGCTGCATAGCACGTCCGACAAAACCAGAAGCACGGCCAACAGCTAATCCATCTGCCGCAGTGATGTTATCTAAACCAATGTCATTTACTGAAATCTGATCATGCAGGCCTGTATAAACGCCAAGTAACATACACGGAGAATGGGTAGGTTCTGCAAATATACAATGTACATGCTCACCAAAAGCAAGTTTTAACCCAAAGCTCACCCCACCAGGACCGCCCCCTACTCCGCACGGTAAATATACAAATAAGGGATGATCTGCATCGACTTTAATTTGCTTTTGTTCAAACTGTTGTTTTAAACGCAAACCTGCAACTGCATAACCTAAAAATAAAGTGGTCGAATTCTCATCATCAATAAAAAAACAAAATGGGTCCTGTTCGGCTGCCTTACGCCCTTCTTCTACAGCAACTCCGTAATCACTGGCATATTCCACCACATTTACACCAAGTGAACGTAGCTTATCTTTCTTCCATTGCCTTGCATCGGCAGACATGTGTACCGACACTCTAAACCCAAGCTTCGCGCTCATAATACCGATTGATAAACCAAGGTTACCAGTAGAACCTACCGCAATTTGATATTTGGAAAAAAATGTTCGAAATGAGTCTTGGTCTAATTTACTGTAATCATCTTCTAGTTTGAGAAGCCCTGCCTCAATGGCTAATTTTTCAGCATGGGCCAATACTTCATAAATACCACCACGTGCCTTGATTGAACCCGAAATAGGTAAATGGCTATCTTTTTTCAGCCAAAGTTTCCCTGTAAGTGTCTTATGCTTTTGTAGCGATAGACCTTGTTGCATCTCCGTAATTTCTACTAGCGCTGATTCAATTTTTCCATGCTGGGCTTGAGTTTCAGGGAAGACTTTTGCCAAATAAGGTGCGAAACGCGCTAGCCTTGCTTCTGCTTCTTTTACATCCTGTTCTGTAAGACCCACTTTCGCTAGTGCTTCGTTTAAAGGATAACGGTGAGGATTAAACCAAAATGTTTCTTGATAGTCTTGTAATGTTTGAATGAGTGGAAATTGTTGTTTTAATTGGTCGAGTTGAACCGTTTTCATCTTATATCCTTTCATAAAAATTTTAAGCTAAAGTGTTTAATACAGGCGTTCGAGATAGCCATTAACTTGTTAGAGAATTTACCCTAAAAAAAGATTTTTTTTGAAATATAGAAATAAAAAAAGCCACTCATGCTAGTGGCTTTTTTTATTCAAACAGACAGCTTATACAAACTGTAAGAACAACCAGTATAGACCACCAGACAAACAGATGGTTGCAGGAAGTGTAAATACCCATGCAGAGAGAATTGTTTTTACAGTATTGAAATTCAGGCCTGATTTATTGGCAACCATAGTACCTGCAACAGCACTATTTAAAACGTGTGTTGTTGAAACCGGCATACCTAAACCATCTGCTGCAGCAATTGTACTCATTGCAACAAGTTCAGCAGACATCCCTTGACCGTAAGTCATGTGATGCTTACCAATACGCTCACCGACAGTTACCACAATACGTTTCCAGCCAACCATAGTACCAAGTCCAAGCGCTAATGCGACTGCCACTTTCACCCAGTTTGGAATGTATTGTAAGAATGAATCCAAGCTACTACGATAATCTTTCACAAGCTTTTTCTGTGAGTCATCCATTTTTGGTAAAGCATCTGCCTTATCCAAACGCTTAAACGTCGTTGTGCTCAAATACATGTCATTACGGATTTCGCTAATTGCAGCTTCTGGAATATCTTTTAAGTTGCTATAGCTAGAAACACGCTCACCCAAATGGTCAGTCATGCTTGCCAATGCAGGCACAACTTCAGGCGTTTGTTGCTTGGTTTGAATGTATTTAGTTAAAACCGCACGCGCTTTTTCGTCAGTCAATTCTGGTTGATTTTGGTTTAACAAAACCGCAGTTTGAGAAGAAAGCTGGTGGAATGATTGAACCTGCTGTGTATCGAGGTTTTTATTTAATGAATAAGCTAATGGCACTAAACCAACCAAAATAAGCATGATAAGACCCATACCTTTTTGGCCATCATTAGAACCATGTGCAAAACTCACACCTGTACAGGTAAAGATAAGAATTGCACGAATGATTGCTGGTGGTGGCTTATTCCCTTCAGGTGGCTGGAATAATTCTAATTGGCGTTTGAAAATAGTTTTAACCAACAAGAATACAATTGCCGCAAAAGCAAAACCAATTAAAGGAGAAAATAATAATGCCTTACCTACTTTAATCACCTGATCCATATCAACACCACTGGTCGTTACGCCAGTCGATGCACTCAACAGATGATTCATAATACCCACACCTAAGATTGAACCAATCAAGGTATGAGAGCTAGAAGCAGGAATTCCCAAGAACCAAGTACCAAGATTCCAAAGAATTGCAGCGATCAACAATGCAAAAACCATTGCAAAGCCAGCACCACTGCCCATGTTCATAATAAGTTCAACTGGAAGCAATGCAATAATGCCATACGCAACAGCACCACTTGCGACCATTACCCCAAGGAAATTACAAAAACCTGCCCACATGACTGCAACCGGTGCAGGCAAAGCATTTGTATAAATAACCGTTGCAACTGCATTAGCAGTGTCATGGAAACCGTTTACAAATTCAAAGCCTAGTGCAATCAAGAGTGCAGTAGATAAAAGAATAACTGAATAAAGGCTTAAAGGTGGAACATGCGCTAAATCAGCACTGACCTGAAACCCAATATAAATAAGTGTTGCAATAATAATCGTCAGAAACACCGGCATAAAAAACTTAGGTGTCGGGACATGTACATTCGTCGATTTTGCTTGCAGGTTTGCCGCAAGTTTTGAATCCGAAACAGGGGGTAGATTAGAATTCATGCAGACGGTAAGAGGATAATAAAATCCTCTGTATTCTTAAATTAAATTATGACAATTATATGACAAAGAGGCGCCTGATGAAGTCAATTTTTTATATTTTGACCTCATTTGATGCACCTTTCCCCGACTGTTTTTATTTTTTTCTTAAAATACAATAATTTAAACCATTAATTATGAGCTCCTTTTGTGCTTATTTTTACAGCAAAAAAATAAATAAAATGACCCATATGTCTATTTTTCATACAAAGCAACTGTAATATTTCGGCATATTGAGCATGAAATATTTCAATATCATGATCATTTGATGAATATTTCATGAAAATTCTTTTGTTTTTGACATAAAGCGATCTCTTTTTTAACTTTTTAGTCAGCTACACCTGACCTTCGTAGATCATCATTTGTGCTGCTATTCTGTTACAATAGCGCCGCATTTTTAAATTCATATAAAGATCGGGGTTTTCTATGTCTACGCTTGCCACCCTAAAAGCGCTTCTTGCTAAACGCATTCTGATTATTGATGGTGCAATGGGAACCATGATCCAGCGCCATAAATTGGAAGAAGCTGACTATCGTGGTGAGCGTTTTGCTGATTGGGCACATGACTTAAAAGGTAACAATGACCTTTTGGTTTTAACACAGCCTCAAATCATTCAAGGTATTCATGAAGCCTACCTCGATGCTGGTGCAGATATTATTGAAACCAACAGCTTTAATGGCACACGTGTTTCAATGTCTGACTACCACATGGAAGATCTTGTTCCAGAGATTAACCGTGAAGCAGCTCGTCTAGCCAAAGCAGCTTGCGAAAAATATTCGACTCCAGACAAGCCTCGTTTTGTGGCAGGTGTACTGGGGCCAACATCTCGTACATGTTCAATCTCTCCAGATGTGAACAACCCTGCTTTTCGTAACATTAGCTTTGATGAACTAAAAGAAAATTATATTGAAGCGACTCATGCACTAATTGAAGGTGGTGCAGACATTATCCTGATTGAAACTGTATTTGATACTTTAAACTGTAAAGCAGCGATTTTTGCAGTCAAAGAAGTATTCAAACAAATTGGTCGCGAATTACCAATTATGATTTCAGGGACCATTACCGATGCATCAGGCCGTACTTTAACAGGTCAGACAGCGGAAGCTTTCTGGAATTCGGTTCGTCATGGCGATTTGCTTTCAATCGGTTTTAACTGTGCCCTTGGTGCAGATGCCATGCGCCCTCACGTAAAAACCATTTCCGATGTAGCAGATACGTTTGTTTCAGCGCACCCAAATGCAGGCTTACCAAACGCATTTGGTGAATATGACGAAACGCCAGAACAAACGGCAGCTTTCTTAAAAGAGTTTGCTGAAAGCGGTTTGATTAACATTACTGGTGGTTGCTGTGGTACGACACCAGACCATATTCGAGCTATTGCCAATGCAGTAAAAGACATTGCGCCTCGCCAAGTGCCTGAAACGGTACCTGCTTGTCGCTTAAGTGGTTTAGAACCATTTAATATTTATGATGATTCATTGTTTGTAAATGTTGGTGAACGTACTAACGTTACCGGTTCTAAAAAATTCTTACGTCTCATTCGTGAAGAGAACTTTGCCGAAGCTTTAGAAGTTGCACAGCAACAGGTTGAAGCTGGCGCACAGATTATTGACATTAACATGGATGAAGGGATGCTCGATTCGCAAAATGCGATGGTGCATTTCTTAAACCTTGTAGCATCCGAACCTGACATTTCACGTGTACCGATCATGATTGACTCATCGAAATGGGAAATCATTGAAGCTGGCTTAAAATGCGTACAAGGTAAACCTGTTGTTAACTCAATTTCCTTAAAAGAAGGTTATGACGAGTTCGTCGAAAAAGCCCGCCTCTGCCGTCAATATGGTGCCGCAATTATTGTGATGGCCTTTGACGAAGTGGGTCAGGCCGACACTGCTGAACGTAAACGTGAAATCTGTAAGCGCTCTTACGACATTTTAGTAAACGAAGTAGGCTTCCCTGCTGAAGATATTATTTTTGACCCGAACGTATTTGCAGTTGCGACTGGTATTGAAGAACATAACAACTACGCAGTCGATTTTATTGAAGCAACGGGCTGGATTAAACAGAACTTACCGCATGCCATGATTTCTGGTGGTGTATCTAACGTTTCGTTCTCATTCCGTGGTAATGAGCCAGTTCGTGAAGCCATTCACTCTGTATTCTTGTACCATGCCATCAAACAAGGCATGACCATGGGTATTGTGAACGCAGGTCAAATGGCTATTTATGATGATATTCCTACCGAGCTAAAAGAAGCGGTTGAAGATGTCATTTTAAATCAGAATCAAGGTGAGTCTGGTCAGGCTGCGACTGAAAAATTACTTGAAGTTGCAGAAAAATACCGTGGACAAGGTGGTGCAACAAAAGAAGTCGAGAACCTTGAATGGCGCAATGAATCAGTTGAAAAACGTCTTGAATATGCCTTGGTTAAAGGTATTACGACTTATATTGACCAAGACACCGAAGAAGCCCGCTTAAAATCAAAACGTCCTTTAGATGTAATTGAAGGGCCACTGATGGACGGCATGAACGTCGTCGGTGACTTGTTCGGTTCAGGCAAAATGTTCTTGCCACAAGTTGTAAAATCTGCCCGAGTCATGAAACAAGCAGTGGCATGGCTCAACCCGTACATCGAAGCTGAAAAGACCGAAGGACAGTCTAAAGGTAAAGTCCTAATGGCAACGGTTAAAGGTGACGTACACGATATTGGTAAAAATATTGTAGGCGTAGTACTTGGCTGTAATGGCTATGACATTGTTGACCTTGGCGTAATGGTCCCTTGCGAGAAAATCTTGCAAACTGCAATTGATGAAAAATGTGACATCATTGGGTTATCTGGTCTGATCACCCCATCTTTAGATGAAATGGTATTTGTTGCTAAAGAAATGCAGCGTAAAGGCTTTAACATTCCTTTATTGATTGGTGGTGCAACCACTTCTAAAGCCCACACAGCAGTAAAAATTGACCCTCAGTATCAAAACGATGCAGTAATTTATGTTGCTGATGCTTCTCGTGCTGTTGGTGTAGCGACAACCTTGCTTTCGAAAGAAATGCGTGGTGCATTTATTGAAGAACATCGTGCTGAATATGCCAAAATTCGTGAGCGTTTAGCCAACAAACAACCAAAAGCGGCCAAACTGACTTATAAAGAGTCGGTTGAAAATGGTTTTAAAATTGATGAAAGCTATGTGCCACCAAAACCAAATCTTTTGGGAACTCAAGTTTTAAAGAATTATCCGCTTGCAACACTCGTGGATTATTTTGACTGGACGCCATTCTTTATTTCTTGGAGTTTAACTGGCAAATTCCCGAAAATTTTAGAAGATGAAGTGGTCGGCGAAGCAGCAACTGACTTGTACAACCAAGCACAAGCGATGTTGAAAGATATTATCGACAACAATCGTTTTGATGCTCGTGCTGTATTTGGTATGTTCCCTGCTCAGCGTACAGACGCAGATACAGTCAGCGTATTTGATGAAGCTGGTCAAAATGTTACGCATACTTTTGAGCACTTACGCCAGCAATCTGACAAGGTGACAGGCAAACCAAACTTGTCTTTAGCAGATTACATTCGTGCTGACCGCGAGCAGCAAGACTACTTGGGCGGATTCACTGTATCGATTTTTGGTGCAGAAGAACTGGCAAATGAATACAAAGCCAAAGGTGATGACTACTCTGCAATTTTAGTGCAGTCATTAGCTGACCGTTTTGCCGAAGCTTTTGCCGAACACTTACATGAACGTATTCGTAAAGAGTTCTGGGGCTATAAAGCTGATGAGCAGCTCAGCAATGAAGAACTGATTAAAGAGAAATATGTCGGTATTCGCCCTGCACCGGGCTACCCTGCTTGCCCAGAGCACTCTGAAAAAGCAGTGTTGTTCGACTGGTTAGGTTCTACCGACAAAATCGGTACTAAACTGACTGAACACTTTGCAATGATGCCACCATCTTCGGTGAGTGGTTTCTATTATTCTCATCCTCAAAGTGAATACTTTAACGTGGGTAAAATTTCTCAAGACCAACTTGAAGATTATGCGAAACGTAAAGGTTGGACACTGGATGAAGCGAAGCGTTGGTTAGCTCCGAATTTAGATGACTCGATTGTTTAGATTTTTAAATAACCCTGTTTAAAAATAGGGCGTGAAGGAAATTCCATCACGCCCTTTTCAATTTGAAAGTTTAATCTTTTTACTTCAAATGTGCCTTAATCTTTTCTTTAACAGCTTCAGTTGAAATACCATATCGATCATGCAAAGTGGGTAATGCACCTGCATCTAAAAATGCATCTGGCAAACCAATCATATCAAAACGAGGATGTTGACTATTTCTTAAAAGTAGTGAGCCGACTGCTTCGCCTAACCCACCAATCACTGAATGATTTTCGGCAGTTAAAACAGGTCGCCCACCTTTAGCAACTTCATCCAAAATAGTTTGTTCATCTAGAGGCTTAATGGTAGGTACATGTAGCACTGAAACCTCAATACCCTCTTTTTCAAGTTCTTCAGCTGCCTCAAGCGCACGCATGGTCAATAAACCAGTGGAAATAATGAGTAAGTCTTTACCGGGTTTAATCACCTGTGCCTTACCCAATTTAAACTGGTAATTGTATTTATCGAGTACTAACGGAACCTGACCACGCAATAAACGCATATATACGGGGCCATTATGAGCAGCAATCTGAGGAATCGCTTGTTCGATTTCCAAGGCATCACAAGGGTCAATGACCATCAAGTTCGGCATTGCACGAAAAATCGCAATATCATCCGTTGCCTGATGACTTGGGCCGTAGCCTGTGGTTAAGCCCGGAAGTGCCGCCACAATTTTGACATTCAGATTATCTTCCGCAATCGCCATACAAATAAAGTCATAGGCACGGCGTGATGCAAATACGGCATAAGTTGTTGCAAAAGGAACAAATCCTTCACGAGCAAGTCCTGCTGCTGCACTCATCAAAAGTTGTTCTGCCATGCCCATTTGGAAGAACTTGTCTGGATTTTCTTTAGCAAAAATATGCAGATCTGTATATTTTGATAAATCTGCTGATAAGCCTACAATATCATCACGCTCTTTTGCCAAGGCATTCAATGCATGTCCAAATGGTGCGGGTTTGGTCGGTTGGCCCTCGGCAGCAATAGAAGCAATCATTGCCGAAGTGGTTAGTTTTTTCTTAGGGGGATTAGCTAACTGGCTCATGTTGTATTCCTTACTGTCCGTAGTGGGTCAAAATATTTAAAGCGTCGTCCCATTCATGTTCATCAACACGAATGAAGTGTGTTTTTTCGCGGCTTTCCAAGAACGACACGCCTTTACCCATTTTGGTGTCACAAATAATGACTCTTGGGCATGCTCCCTCATAGTTTCGTGCTTGATCGAATGCCTCAAGCAGAGCTTCCATGTTGTTGCCATCTACACGCTGGGTGTACCAACCAAATGACTGCCAACGATCAACAATTGGCTCAAATGCTAAAATTTCGCTGGAGTGCCCATCTGCCTGCTGATTATTCACATCAATAATGGCAATCAAGTTATCTAGTTTCCAATGCGAAGCAGACATCACTGCCTCCCATGTTGAACCTTCATTTAACTCTCCATCAGAAAGTAAGTTATAGACAAAAGCATCTGATTTTTTCTGTTTCAGCCCTAGACATGCACCGACTGCAATTCCAAGACCATGACCCAATGAGCCACCTGTAATTTCCATACCCGGTGTGTAAGAAGCCATACCCGACATCGGTAGACGACTGTCATCTGCACCATAGGTTTCAAGTTCTTCAAGTGGGATAATTTTTGCTTCAATTAAGGCTGCATA
>NZ_POYH01000065.1:51879-57965 GCF_002899995.1 Acinetobacter sp. AKBS16
TGCAATTGCATAATGTCCAATAGAAAGATAAAAACGGTCACGGCCTTCCCATTCAGGGTTTTCAGGCTGATATTTCATGGCATGAAAATAAGATACTGCCAGTAGATCTGCTGCACCTAAAGCTTGTCCAACATAGCCTTGGCCTTGTACTTGCCCCATACGTAAAGCATGTTGGCGAATGTGGTAGGCACGTTGTTGCAACTCGGCAATTTGGTCTGCTTTATCAACATTTAACATTGTCATTTACTATTCCTTATTAACGATTAACCAGTTTTGCCGGAACACGCAGAACCAGACTGGCACCGAAAATTAATACTGCTGTGATTAAGAACATGCCGATTGCATTTGAACCCGTGTTAGTAGTAATCCAACCAATTAAATACGGCGAGCAAAATCCGGCAAGGTTGGCAAAGCTATTGACGGCTGCAATACCTGCTGCTGCGGAAACACCACCCAAAAAGTTGGTCGGTAACATCCAGAATAAAGAGGATGCTGTCAGCACACCTGAGGCTGCGATGCAAAGGCAAATTAAAGAGAGCGTTAGATTTGAAGCGAATAAAGTCGCAAATGTGAGTGCTATAGCACCTGCACACATCGGAATAATTAAGTGCCAGCGGCGTTCTTGGAAATGGTCACCGCTACGCCCCGCCAAAATCATGACCACAATGGCACACATATAAGGCAGGCTTGTGAGCAAACCTATATGCCAGTTATCACTAATACCTGAGTTACGAATGAGAGTTGGCAACCAAAATGTAATTGCGTATTGCCCCATCACGACACAAAAGTAGATACCTGCCAGTAGCCATAACCGTTTATCTGCGATAAATTCTTTAACACTACCGTGGCCTTCTTTGTGCTGGTTATCCTGAGCAAGCTCTTGCTTCACCAAGTTTTTTTCGTCTTGGGTTAGCCAGTTGGCGTCTTGAACTGAATCTTTTAAAACAGCAAGTACAAGCAAGCCGACAAGCACTGTGGGAATGGCCTCAATTACAAACATCCACTGCCAGCCAAACCAGCCATGTACGCCGCTCATTCGGTCCATGATTAAGCCTGAAAGTGGTCCACCAATCATTCCTGAAATTGGAATCGCGATAAACCAAAGTACGGTCATGCGCGCGCGGCGGTAAGATGGGAACCAATAAGTGAGGTAAAGCAATAATCCCGGAGCCAAGCCGGCTTCAGCAACACCAAGCAAAAAACGTAAGGTGTAAAATTGCCATTCGGTTTGAACAAAGGCAAAACAGCCTGACAAAATGCCCCATGTAATCATGATACGGGCAATCCAACGTCTTGCGCCTACCTTGTGAAGTACAATGTTACTTGGTACTTCACAAAGAAAATAACCAATAAAGAAAATCCCTGCGCCTAACCCATATACAGCTTCACTAAACTGTAAATCGCTCATCATTTGGAGTTTGGCAAAACCCACATTTACCCGATCTAAATAGGCACAAAAATAACAAAGCATTAAAAATGGCATGAGCCGAAATGCAATTTTTCGATACGCCGATTTACGAACCGTTGTATCTACTTCAGATGAAAATACTGTATCCATCATGCGAATCCCTTTACATTTGGCCACAGTATCCTCTTGTGACCATCATTCTATTTTTAGTTTTTAAATGACAAGCATTAATGAATCAGCATGCCACCATTTACATCGAGTGTGACACCAGTTAAGTAAGCTGATAGATCACTTGCCAAAAATAGTGCTGCATTTGCAACGTCTTGTGCTTTACCTAAACGGCCAAGCGGAATACCTGCCAAAATATCGTGACGACGGTCATCATTCATTAAACCGCCAGTAATATCAGTCTGAATTAGACCGGGAGTAAGAGAATTTACACGAATCTGGTCACTACCAAACTCACGAGCCATCGCTTTTGCCAGACCTAACACGCCTGCCTTTGCAGCGCTATAATGCGGTCCGCCAAAGATACCGCCACCACGTTGTGCTGAAACTGATGATAGACAGACAATACTTCCACCACCGTTTGCTTTCATAGATGGAATAACCGCTTGCGACATAATCAGTGTTCCGCGTAGGCTGACATCTAAAACACGGTCATAGTCATTGCGTTGAATATCAAGTGTTTTGATAGGCTGAGTAATGCCCGCATTGTTAATTAAAATATCAATCTTTCCATAGTGCTGTAGCGCTTGTTCAACAGCAGCTTTGACCTGCTCTTCATTTGCAACATTGGCAGCAAGACCCATATGTCCTTCGCCAAGCGCCTTTGCAGCGTTTTGGCTTTGAGCAAGATCTAAATCAACAATAATGACTTTGGCACCTTGTTGTGCAAAGATTTCTGCGGTTGCTCGCCCAATTCCACGTTCTGATGCTGCACCCGTAATTAATGCCACTTTTCCTTGTAGTAACATGTTGAATCCTCTTTTACGCTTTATTTCCTGAGTTCTGACTTAGAATCCCTTTTTTCACAAAGCCCAGCAATCATGTCGAATTCAACAAGGCATGAAAAAAATTCATGCCTATGCTATTTTCAAATAAGTTTTAGGGATAAAAACGGATCATTTCATGGATAGCAGTGAAAACAATTTCAACCAGATGCCATCAATTAAAACATTACAGGCTTTTGAGCAAACTGCCCGTTTTGGCAATGTTGCTAAGGCAGCAGAGAATTTAAATCTCACCCCTTCGGCAGTGAGTCACCAAATTGCTAAGCTTGAAGAAATGATTGGGCAGAGTTTATTTATTCGTGGCGCCCGTGGTGTGACACTTACGCCTTCAGGTGAACGCTATTTTCAAGATGTCACCACCATTTTGCATAATCTGATGTTAGCCACTGAAAAAGCTGCCGATAAAAGCCCTAAAGACAGTTTATATATTCATTCATCCCCAAGTTTTGGTTTACTTTGGTTGCTCCCTCGCCTTGAATCATTTAAAGAAAAGTTCCCCATGATTCAGGTTAACCTATCGTGTTCATATGAAAATTTGCACTTTACCCGCGATAAGATCGATATTGATATTCGTCATGGTTTACCCAACTGGACAGGGGTAGAAATCAGAACCATTCGTAATGAAAAGCTTGAAGTGCTTGCGTCCCCTAAGCTACTGGAACGTAGTCCTGTGCATAAACCTCAAGATTTATTAAAGAAAGATCTGATTTTATCGCGCTCAACCTTAGTGACTTGGCCCCAATGGTTTGCCCATCAGGGTTTAAGCATTCCTGAATTTCCCTACACTTTGAGTTTTGACCGCTCTTATATGTCACTTGAGGCAGCCACACACGGGCTAGGTTTTGTTTTAGAAAGTAATTTACTCACTCAAAATTACTTAGAATCTGGAAAGTTGGTTAGAGTTTTTGCAGATGAGCTATCGATTCCTATCTCTGCTCATCACTTGGTATATCCACGAACCCACCAATTTATTCCTAAAATTGAGTTATTTTTAAACTGGATTCATGATGAATTGGCAGGCTGAGAAATCATTTCTTAAAGGATCTGAATTTCCTCAACTCGTAAGTGATGCATCATTTCTCGAATAAATACAAAGTAGATAAAAATATAAAGCTGATCTGGGGCTACTTGATTCGTGTAGTAACTCAAACGCTCAATAAAATCATTAAATCCATGCTCAAGCTCGATACGGCTGATTTGCTTTTTAGCACTAAAAAATAACTTACTCAGTTGTGCCATGGCGGTATCAGCCGTAACGGCTATACCATTTATATTGAGATTTCTGAGTGGCTGCGACTCGATGATTTCTTCAATAAAATAAATCATCTTTTCAATCGCAAGCTCATCAATAACACTATTGCTAATACTTTTTGAATTAATAAAACCTAAGCCCTGCTCAAGGTGAATGTGCTGGCTGTCGACATCAAACGAGAGACTACTTAGACCAAGTGAAAATTTTAAAATTGAATTAGGATGATTCATAAAAATAGCTTACTGCTGAAGTTTGCTAATAAAATTAATTTGTTTATAACCCTAAATGGTATCGACTGTTCACTACTCAGCATTAACTGATCGATTATTATTAACACTATATATAATAAAAACCTCTTTAAAAAGATGAAAAATCAATCTTATATTCATCCAGTCTTACTATTACAAAATAGAGTATAAGCATGAAAAAATTAGCAATTTTAGGTGTTACGGTTTATAGCTTTGCACAACTTACCAATGCAGCAACGTTAAATGTAAAACCATATGGTACGACTCAAGACGGCCAAAAAGTTGATCTATACACCATGAGTAATAACAATGGAGTCTCGGTATCTTTTATTAGTTTTGGTGGTGTAATTACAAAAATCTTGACTCCCGATGCCCAAGGCAAACAAAATAATATCGTTTTGGGCTTTGATGACTTAAAAGGCTATGAAGTCACTGATACCAAGGAAGGTATTCATTTTGGCGGATTAATTGGTCGTTATGCGAACCGGATTGGTAATGCTAAATTTAGCTTAGATGGGAAAACGTATAACCTCGAAAAAAATAATGGCCCGAACTCATTACATAGCGGCAATCCTGGTTTTGATAAACGTGTTTGGCAAGTTAAACCCCTCATTTCTAAAGGTGAGACTGTTAAAGCTTCTCTGAAGTTAACCAGTCCAAATGGTGATCAAGGTTTTCCCGGAAAATTAGATGTAGAAGTAATCTACAGTCTTTCAGAGCAAAATGAATTTAAGATTGAATATAAAGCCAAAACTGATCAGCCTACAGTCGTCAACCTCACCAACCACAGTTATTTCAACTTATCAGGTGCAGGGAACAATCCTTATGGCGTGCTAGATCATGTGGTACAACTCAATGCAGACCGTATATTGGTAACCGATCAAAACTCTTTACCAACAGGTGAAATTGCTTCAGTTGCAGGTACACCTTTTGATTTTCGAACGCCTAAGGCGATTGTGAAAGATATTCGAGCGAATAATCAGCAATTGGCCTATGGATATGGCTATGACCAAACTTGGGTAATTAATCAAAAGACTCAAGGGAAATTAAATCTTGCAGCTATTGTGGTTGACCCAAAATCTAAACGAACAATGCAGGTTTTAACTACTGAACCAAGCATTCAAATGTATACAGCCAATCATTTATTAGGAAATATTGTTGGCGCAAATGGCGTACTCTACCGACAAGCAGACGCACTAGCATTAGAAACACAGCATTTTCCAGACAGCCCGAATCAACCGGCTTTCCCGTCTACACGTTTAAACCCAAATCAAACTTATAACAGTGTTACCGTATTTAAGTTTGGTGTTCAAAAATAGTCTTTCTAATGAGGCTATGTTCATATTAAAAAGACTCTCAGCTGAATATGGCTGAGAGTCTTTTCATTTATTTAACTTTTGTGTTTGGTAAAAGTGCTGTTGCAAAACCAAGTAATGGCAACAATGAACATAAACCAAATACCCATTCAATGCCGTTAATATCCGCTAAATGTCCTAAGCCCGCTGCGGCAATACCACTTACCCCAAACATAAGGCCAAACATTAAACCTGCAATCATGCCTACACGGCCCGGAACAGCTTCTTGTGCATAAACCACCATCGCTGCAAAAGCAGATGACAACACCAAACCTGCAATAATTGAGAAAACCGTTGTCCAAAACAAGTTTGCATATGGCATCATTAATGCAAACGGCGCCATGCCAACAAATGAAACCCAGATCACAGCTTTACGGCCAATCTTATCGCCAATTGGGCCACCCGCAAATGTACCTACAGCCACAGCTGCCAAAAAGGCAAATAAGTGTAATTGAGCTGTTTGAATGCTGATATGGAACTTTTGAATTAAATAAAAAGTAAAATAGTTACTAATGCTGGCAATGTAAGTAAATTTAGCAAACATTAATACACTAATTGTACCTAAGGCGATAATGAGCTTACGGCCATGCAATTTGGTATGTGCTTGCGTAGCACGTGTAACCACCTGACTTTTAGCATGGTTTACTGTCCAGCGGCTGACACCAAATAAAACCCAAATCGCTAAAAGTGCAAATATCACCAAGCCCGCAACTGCATGCTGTCCAAATGGAACAATTAATAATGCTGCTAATAATGGACCAATGGCAGTACCTGTGTTTCCGCCCACCTGAAAAGTCGACTGAGCTGTAC
>NZ_POYH01000065.1:58053-59525 GCF_002899995.1 Acinetobacter sp. AKBS16
AAGCGCCCACCCGATGCCATACGCGCCACACGCGAAGCTTCTGGGTGAAAGGTGGCAGACCCTACCCCAATCAGTGCAGATGCACATAACAACACAGCAAAACTTGGTGAAAATGCCAACAAGATAATGCCGCAGAATGTGACGACCATTCCAAGTGGGAGAAGATACGGTTTTGGATGTTTATCGGTATAAAGTCCAATCCAAGGCTGTAGCAGCGAACCTGTAATTTGATATACAAACGAAATCAGGCCAACCTCCGCAAAACTCAGCGAAAAGTTTGCTTTTAGCATTGGATAGATGGCTGGTAGCACTGCCTGAATTAAATCGTTCAGTAAATGTGCAACCGCCACGGCGCCTACAATTTTAATAATCATTCCTTGAGACTGATCATTTGCAACGGTATTGGCAATACCATCTTTCAATTGTATTGAAGACGTCATACCTGAAAAACTCCAATATTTTTAAATGAGATGCTTATTGTAAATTGTCGCTTATAAAGTTATCTTCCAATAATCATTGTATAAGTGACAACTTTTAGGATAGTTTATGTCCGATTCTCTTATTCAGTCCGATTTGTCTGAACTAGTAATTGGACTCTCTTCTGAACATTCTTACCGAGAAATCACGCCTACCCACACGCATACACGTGCTCAGTTTTTATATGCGTCCACTGGCAACATTCAGGTGTTTACACCTAATCATGTCTGGATTGTGCCGCCCATGTGTGCGTTATGGATTCCGGCAAATGTAGAGCACAGTGTGATTTCACTGAGTCACGTGAAGTTAAATACGGCGTTGGTTGAAGTAAATGCAGCCGCACTAATGGGACAACATTGCTTTATTATTCGAGTAAGCAACCTGTTGCATGAGCTTTTAATACGTTTAAATGAAATTGAACGAGAGGAAACTCCAAATACAGCAACCTCTCAAGAGCTTTCCCGTTCTTTACAAATTTTGATCTTTGAAGAAATACATCGGGCCAATTTGTTGCCCATCCAGATTCCTTGGCCGAGAGACAAAAGACTCTTAAAAATTTGCCAAGAGTTATTACATACGCCTAACCATTCAAGAGATTTAACAGATTGGGCTGATGATATTGGCGCGAGTTCTAGAACTTTAATGCGTATGTTCCAGAAAGAAACGGGGCTATCTTATCGGGCATGGGTACAGCAAATGCATATTGCACTTGCCTTGAGTAAAATTGCGAATGGCGAATCTATTGCTCAAATTTCAGAGTCACTGGGGTATACCAACCCCAGCGCGTTCAGTGCAATGTTTAAGCGACATCTAGGTAAAACACCTCAGCAGTTTAGAAGTGCTGCGATGTCGCTATAAGTCTTTTTTTTTGCAGGGATCTCATGCTTTTCAAGCAAATCATCGAAATCATGATAAACATGAAGTTCTCGATCTTTAGCTGTTCTTGCATGATCTAATCGTTGTTCAGGATCGACTAAAACAAGAGTATGGCCATC
>NZ_POYH01000066.1:0-5302 GCF_002899995.1 Acinetobacter sp. AKBS16
TCTCGTATGAACGTGGGTCAGATTCTAGAGACTCACTTGGGTATGGCGGCTAAAGGGCTTGGTGACAAAATCGAAAAAATGTTGAAAGAACAACGTACAGTTTTAGAACTGCGCGAATTCTTAGACAAGATTTATAACAAAGTAGGCGGTGAGCAAGAAGATCTTGATAGCTTGACTGATGAAGAAATTCTAGCGCTTGCAGGTAACTTGCGTGCGGGTGTGCCTTTAGCTACTCCTGTATTTGATGGTGCTGAAGAAAGTCAAATTAAAGACTTACTTGAATTGGCTGACATTTCACGTACGGGTCAAACAGTATTGTTTGATGGACGTACAGGTGAACAGTTTGACCGTCCAGTAACTGTTGGTTACATGTACATGCTTAAATTGAACCACTTGGTTGATGACAAGATGCATGCGCGTTCAACTGGTTCTTACTCACTTGTTACACAACAACCGCTTGGTGGTAAAGCACAATTCGGTGGTCAGCGTTTCGGTGAGATGGAAGTATGGGCACTTGAAGCATACGGTGCAGCATATACACTCCAAGAAATGCTTACAGTGAAGTCGGATGACGTTGAAGGTCGTACTCGCATCTATAAGAATATTGTAGATGGTAACCATTATATGGATCCGGGTATGCCTGAATCGTTCAACGTATTGACCAAAGAGATCCGTTCTTTAGGTATCAACATTGAACTAAAAAATGGTGACTAAGTCGTAAGACTCACGATTTTTTAGGTAAAAACAATATTTGTGACCCAGTCGGGTAAGCGAGGCTTCCCGACACACGGAGAAAAAAATTGAAAGACTTGCTCGATATCATGCGTAAGAAAACGGACTCAGATGGTCATGCACCAGTTGAGTTCGACCGTATCCGTATTGGTCTTGCGTCACCAGAAATGATTAAGTCATGGTCTCATGGTGAAGTTAAAAAACCTGAGACAATCAACTATCGTACGTTCAAACCAGAACGTGATGGTTTGTTCTGTGCCAAAATCTTTGGTCCAGTAAAAGATTACGAATGCTTGTGTGGTAAATACAAGCGTATGAAATACAAAGGCGTCATTTGTGAAAAATGTGGCGTTGAAGTAACTACAGCAAAAGTTCGTCGTGAACGTATGGGTCACATTGAGCTTGCTTCTCCAGTTGCACATATCTGGTTCTTAAAATCGTTACCATCCCGTATCGGTTTATTACTTGATATGACACTTCGTGATATCGAACGTGTATTGTATTTCGAATCATACGTTGTTACTGATCCTGGTATGACACCATTTGAAAAGTATCAACTTCTTAATGATGAAGAATACTTTACTGCTCTAGAAGAGCACGGCGACGAATTTGTTGCAAAAATGGGTGCAGAAGCAGTTCAAGACTTGTTGAAAGACATCGACCTTGAAGCTGAAATTTCACGTTTACGTGAAGAAATTCCTCAAACAACTTCTGAAACGAAGTTGAAAAAAGCGTCTAAGCGCTTGAAATTGATGGAAGCATTCAAAGACTCAAACAACAAGCCAGAATGGATGGTAATGAACGTACTTCCGGTACTTCCACCAGATTTACGTCCATTAGTTCCACTTGAAGGTGGTCGTTTCGCGACTTCTGACTTGAACGACTTATATCGTCGTGTAATTAACCGTAACAACCGTTTGAAGCGTCTTCTTGACCTTGCAGCGCCGGACATCATCGTACGTAACGAAAAACGTATGTTACAAGAGTCTGTAGATGCGTTGCTTGATAACGGTCGTCGTGGTCGTGCAATTACTGGTTCTAACAAACGCCCATTAAAATCTTTGGCAGATATGATCAAAGGTAAACAAGGTCGTTTCCGTCAGAACTTGTTAGGTAAGCGTGTTGACTACTCTGGTCGTTCGGTAATTACTGTAGGTCCTACTTTACGTCTTCACCAATGTGGTCTTCCGAAGAAAATGGCACTTGAATTATTCAAGCCATTCATTTTCGCGAAATTACAAGCTTCAGGTCAGGCAACAACCATTAAAGCTGCGAAGAAAATGGTTGAGCGTGAGACTCCGGAAGTTTGGGACGTTCTTGCATCTGTAATTCGTCAACATCCAGTAATGTTGAACCGTGCGCCAACACTTCACCGTTTAGGTCTTCAAGCATTTGAACCTATTCTTATTGAAGGTAAGGCAATCCGTCTTCACCCGCTCGTCTGTGCTGCGTTCAACGCCGACTTCGACGGTGACCAAATGGCGGTACACGTTCCATTGACACTTGAAGCACAGTTAGAAGCTCGTGCATTGATGATGTCAACAAACAACATCTTGTCACCAGCAAACGGTGAGCCAATCATCGTTCCTTCTCAGGACGTTGTCTTGGGTCTTTACTACATCACTCGTGATGCAGTAAACGCGAAAGGTGAAGGCATGGTGTTTGCGGATACTCACGAAGTAAACCGTGCACTTGCAACTGGTCAAGTTGCGATCCATGCTCGTGTTAAAGTACGTGTACATCAAACGGTTATCAATGAAAATGGTGAGCGTGAACAGCAAACTATTATTGTTGATACAACACCAGGTCGTTGCTTACTTTGGGAAGTTGTTCCAGAAGGTTTAAGCTTTGACATGATCAACCTTGAGATGACTAAAAAGAACATCTCTAAGTTAATCAACTCTTGCTACCGTAAACTTGGTTTGAAAGATACAGTTATCTTCGCTGACCAATTAATGTACTTGGGCTTCCGTCAAGCGACTCGTTCAGGTGTATCTGTAGGTATGGAAGACATGTTAATTCCACCTACGAAACACACAATTATTGACAAAGCGGAAACAGAAGTTCGTGAAATCGAACAACAGTTCGAACAAGGTTTCGTAACTGCTGGTGAACGTTATAACAAAGTTGTCGATATTTGGGCGCGTACAAACGACCAAGTTGCTAAAGCAATGATGGATAACTTGTCTTATACACTTGTGAAAAACAAACAAGGTGAAGACGAGAAGCAAAAATCATTCAACAGTATCTATATGATGTCTGACTCTGGTGCCCGTGGTAGTGCGGCTCAGATTCGTCAGCTTGCAGGTATGCGTGGTTTGATGGCAAAACCGGATGGCTCGATTATTGAGACTCCAATTAAAGCGAACTTCCGTGAAGGTTTGACAGTACTCCAGTACTTCATTTCAACACACGGTGCGCGTAAAGGTTTGGCCGATACTGCATTGAAAACTGCGAACTCTGGTTACTTGACTCGTCGTCTTGTAGACGTAGCACAAGACTTAGTAATTACTGAGCCAGATTGTGGTACAAGTGGTGGTCTAGTGATGACTCCATTCATTCAGGGTGGTGATGTCATCGAGCCATTACGTGACCGCGTATTAGGTCGTGTAACTGCTGAAGATGTACGTCGTGCATCTGATGATGAAGTTGTATTACCTCGTGGTACGTTAATTGACGAGAAAATCGCAGCTCAGCTTGAAGAGGCTGGTGTCGATGAAGTTAAAGTACGTTCTGTAATCGCATGTGAATCAACATTCGGTGTATGTGCGAAATGTTATGGTCGTGACCTCGCTCGTGGTCACTTGGTAAACCCAGGTGAGTCAGTAGGCGTAATGGCTGCACAGTCAATCGGTGAGCCAGGTACACAGTTAACAATGCGTACGTTCCACGTGGGTGGTGCTGCAAGCCGAACTTCTGCTGCAAACAGTGTTCAAGTACGTAACAAAGGTACTGTACGTTTCCATAACGTAAAAACTGTACAACATGCGAAAGGCCACTTGGTTTCAGTTTCACGTTCAGGTGAAATTGGTATTGCCGATGAGTTAGGCCGTGAGCGTGAACGCTACAAACTTCCTTACGGTGCGAGCATCTTGTTGAAAGATGGTGAGCTTGTTGAGGCTGGTGGTATCGTTGCGACATGGGATCCGCATACGCATCCATTGGTAACAGAAGTTGCTGGTAAAGCACGTTTCAGCCAAATTGCTGATGGTGTAACTGCAACATCGAAAACTGATGATGCAACTGGTATGACAACTGTTGAAATCTTGCCTGTAACAGCACGTCCTGCTTCTGGTAAAGATTTACGTCCAGCAATCGTATTAGATACAACTGATGGCGGTGAACAGTTCTACTTCTTACCACAAAACACAATTGTGACTGTTCGCGACGGCGAAACAATTGGTGTGGGTGACGTTATCGGTCGTGTACCACAAGAATCTTCACGTACTCGTGATATTACCGGTGGTCTTCCGCGTGTTGCTGACTTGTTCGAAGCACGTAAGCCGAAAGAACATGCGATCTTGGCAGAAGTGTCTGGTATCGTAAGCTTTGGTAAAGAGACTAAAGGTAAGAACCGTTTAGTAATTACTCCAGATGACGGTTCTGAAATTTACGAAGAGTTGATTCCTAAATGGCGTCAAATCAACGTGTTTGAAGGTGAGCATGTGAACCGTGGTGAAACCATTTCTGATGGTCCACAAAACCCACATGACATCTTACGCTTGAAAGGTGAAGTTGCTTTAACTAACTACATCGTGAACGAAGTTCAAGACGTTTATCGTCTCCAAGGTGTAAAAATCAACGACAAGCACATTGAAGTTATCGTACGTCAAATGTTGCGTAAAGTTGATATCATCGATGGTGGTGATACAAGCTTCATTAAAGGCGAACAAGTGGATTACATCCGCGTTGTTCAAGAGAACCAAGCTGTCTTGGCTCAGAACAAGTTCCCTGCGAAGTTTGAACGTCAATTGATGGGTATTACGAAAGCATCGCTTTCTACTGACTCATTCATCTCTGCTGCATCGTTCCAGGAAACAACACGTGTGTTAACTGAAGCGGCTGTAACAGGTAAAGAAGATGATTTACGTGGCTTGAAAGAAAACGTTGTAGTGGGTCGCTTGATTCCAGCTGGTACTGGTCTTGCATATCACTTAGAGCGTCGTCGTCAAGAAGCGGAAGCAGCAGAACATGCTCTTCACAATGACTTCAGCGAAGTAGACCAAGCATTTAGCCAAGCTTTAAACTCAGAACAATTCTAAGCTTAAACTTGCATTAAAAAGGCGCCTTAGGGCGCCTTTTTTGTGGAAAAATAATCCATTTTTACAAAAAGTCTATTAAAGCACTCTTAATTTATTACTTAATGGGGGAAAACCCTCCATGAAAGCATACTATTCTAGGCGCAACTGAGTAGAGGAGTAGCTTTTAATGAAAAAAATGATGATGATTGCAGGTGTTGGTTTAATGTCAACTACTCTATTTGTAGGTTGCCAAAATGCTAGCCCAGAAAGCAAACGTATTGGTTCGGCAGCTATCGGTGGTGGTGCAGGTGGTGCAGTAGGTAAACATA
>NZ_POYH01000066.1:5416-6058 GCF_002899995.1 Acinetobacter sp. AKBS16
AGGCGGTAATATTGGTGCCGGTTTAGGAGCAGCGCTTGGTGCTGGTGTTGCCGCGAATGCTAAAGGCTCTAGCAGTAAAACAGTACGTAATAGTGCCATTGGTGCAGGTGTTGGGGCAATCTTAGGTGGTGCAGTGATTGGTGGTGACGCTGGTGCTGCTGCAGGTGGAGCACTCGGTGGTAGTGCTGGTGCAGCCTATGAAGAGAAAAAAGGTAAGTACTAAAACTACCTCTAACTATATTAAAAAAGAAGCTCTTATTTCATTAAGAGCTTCTTTTTTATCTGCTTTTAAAAGATGAAAATTTAACTCATCACTGCGCATAAATTGGCTTTACAAAATATCTATTAATTACGACAGTGCAATAACACAAACTGATCAAATTCCCCATAAAAGAAGACTATGCTTTGATTAAAGCCCAAAGGAGTGAGTACGGTCATGAATAAAAAAATTGGTTTAATATCTACTGTCATATTATCAACAGTTATGTTCACCGGCTGTCAAAATATGAGTCCGTCTGACCAGCGTATTGGTGCAGCAGCAGCAGGTGGTGCATTGGGCGGTGGTCTTGGTAACCATGTTGGTGGTGGTATCGGTGCAGGCTTAGGTGCTGCGGTAGGTGCAGGTGTGGGTTCTAATACTCA
>NZ_POYH01000066.1:6168-37114 GCF_002899995.1 Acinetobacter sp. AKBS16
AGTAAACAAACTACAACCAAGAGTGCGATTGGTGCAGGTATTGGTTCGGTCGTTGGTAAAGCAATCATAGGTGGTGATACAGGGGCTGCAATTGGTGGCGCAATCGGCGGCGGTGCTGGTGCTGCGATTGAAGAAAAGAAATAAAAATAAGTGAAATGAAAAATAAGCGCCTTCAGGCGCTTATTTTATTAGTAGAAGGCTTTGCTTTTTTACGTCGGATATAAAGTGTCTTTTGGACTTCAGCAATTCTCACACCTGATTCATCGAAAATATTTAAATGATATGTTCTAAGAACAGGAGCATAGTTTTCGGCAAGTTCACGAATTTGTTCGATTTCTGCTAAATCAACTCGAATGTCAGCATAAACGGTACTTCGGCCAGCTGATAAAAAATTAATTTCAGCTGCTTTATCCCAAACAATATATTTTGATCCGAGATGATGCATAAGAATCAACATATAAAAGGGGTCAACCATTGAATAAAGGCTTCCGCCAAAATGAGTGCCTACCAGATTTTGATTTTTCCAAGTAAGTGGCATTTTTACCCGAACATGACAGAGCTCTAAATTCATGACTTCAATATGAATTCCAGCTCCACGGTAAGGTGGGTAATGGTTAAATAAGAATTTGGAAATTGAAGGAATGTTCTGAAGTTTTTTTAAAATAGCCATAATAGTCAATTTTTTTTATTGCAACACTGGTCATACTAGATAAGTATCATCTTTTTTATATTGATGGCAATGCTTTATCCGATTAACGACATGATCGATTGAAAAACAAAATAGGAAATGATTATGCAGCCAAAGATTTATGCCGTAACGACAAGTGATCAACAAACCCTGTGTGCCAAGGCTTGGGGTGATGAGAAAAATATTCCATTAGTGTTAGTGCATGGTTATCCAGATAATCAGGAAGTATGGGAATCGGTCATTGAGCATTTAATCAATGATTTTTATATTGTGACTTATGATGTCCGTGGGGCAGGCTTATCATCTATTCCTAAACGGATACGGGATTACCGTTTAGAACGTTTATCTTTAGATTTGCAGGAAGTCATAGATGAGGTAATCCCAAATCGACAGTTCCATATGGCTGCGCATGATTGGGGTTCAATTCAGTCTTGGGAATCTGCAACAGAACCTAAATTTAAAGGCCGTTTACTCTCTTATACAACAATTTCCGGTCCATGTTTGGATCATGCGGCACTTTTCTTAAGAGAGAAGTTTAAAACATCACCTGCACAGATCCTAAAAATACTCACAAAATCATGGTATATCGGAGCATTCCATTTACCGCTAATTGCTCCAACTGTATGGTCGCTGTTTAGTCCAGAGAAGTGGGGTAAGATCTTAAAAGATTTAGAGCGAAAAGATAATTTGCCATTAAATAGTAATATTTCCTCAGATGGGAAATACGGTATTAACTTATATCGTGCGAATTTTATTCCACGTTTAACTAGCCCTCGTCAGCGTTATGCGCAATGTCCAGTTAAAGCAATTATTTTAAAATATGACACTTTTGTCAGCCCAGAATATATTACAGAAGCGATGCCAAAATGGGTTGAAAACTTCGAATATGTTGAGCTTGAAGCAAATCATTGGGCGATTTTGAGTCAGGCTGAAAAAGTGGCAGCTCATATTCGCCAGTTTATTAACTCGCAGAGCTAATAAGTGACTGTTTAATATACAAAACTGGTAATTCGGCGATATTTTCGGCTTCATAGAGGTGAATCTGGTAGAATATCGCCTTTTGTTTTGCTCTGAACTTATTCATGAATGCTGTCGTTATTGCGATTGCAGTGATGTTCTTATTATCACTGGCGCGCGTTTCTGTCGTACTGACTTTAGTGGTTTCTGCCATTGTGGGCGGCCTCGTAGCGGGTTTAAGCCTTTCTCAAACTGTTGAAGCCTTTAACGCTGGTCTTGGTGATGGTGCTGAGGTTGCACTTGCCTATGCAGTGTTAGGGGCATTTGCTCTGGCACTTTCAAAATCTGGATTACCCGATTTACTTGCCCATAAACTAATTGGTTTATTGGGAATGGAAGCGGGGAAAAGCCGAGAAACTAAAGTGAAATATTTACTATTAGGTATTTTACTGATCGCAGCTATTTTCTCTCAGAACCTTATCCCAGTTCATATTGCCTTTATTCCCGTATTGGTTCCGCCTCTATTACGGGTAATGAACCATTTAAAATTAGACCGCCGCGCCGCAGCTTGTGTTCTTACTTTAGGCTTGGTTGGGACATATATTTTCTTACCTGTTGGCTTTGGTGCGATTTTCCTTGAACAGATTTTGATGGGAAATATCAACAAAATTGGTGCTGCTTATGGTTTACATGTAGAACGTGGCATGATGCCTATTGGTATGGCAATTCCAGTTTTGGGAATGGTTCTAGGCACCTTGGTTGCGGTATTTATCAGTTACCGTAAGCCACGAATTTATGCTGACCGTTCGATAAGCCCTGTAACTACAATTGATTTAGATAAACCTCTTCGTGCAACTGCACAAGATGAAACAGCAGACTTAAAAGCAGACGCAGAAGAACTTAAACATGAGGCAGAGCAAGGCCCTGTTATTGCTAAAAAAACAATTTTTATGGCTTTACTGGCTATTGGACTCACTTTAGTTGCGCAGCTTTATTCCGGCTCAATGATCTTGGGTGGTTTAGTGGGCTTTGCAGTGCTTTCTACGGCAGGCATTTTTAAATGGCAAGATGCAGATGATGTCTTTGTACAAGGCATGAGAATGATGGCTCTAGTCGGCTTTATTATGATTTCTGCTGCTGGTTTTGCTTCAGTTATGACTCATACCGGAGATATTAACCAGTTGGTTAAAGGTGTGGTAGAAATCATTGGTGATAACCGAGCGCTTGCTGCATTTTTAATGCTTTGTATTGGCCTATTTGTCACGATTGGTATAGGTTCATCTTTCTCAAGTGTTCCTGTATTAGCTGTTATTTATGTACCTTTATGTGTCCAGTTCGGTTTCTCACCGTTAGCGACAATTGCACTTATCGGGACAGCTGCTGCTTTAGGTGATGCTGGATCTCCGGCTTCTGATTCTACCTTAGGACCAACAGCAGGTTTAGGTGTAGATGGGCAACATGACCATATTTGGGATACTGTGATACCAACATTTATTCACTTTAATATTCCGCTATTAATTTTTGGTTGGATTGCAGCCATGGTTTTATAATTTTTATAAAATATTAAATAAAGACCTCCTTAGTTTTTATCTAGAGATAATGATTAAGGAGGTTTTTTTGTGGTATAAACAAAACATGTATTTAGAATAAACTATATTAAAATACTCGGGATTTAAAGCTTATTAAAAAGGTTGGTTATATAAAATAATTCTGATTAATTAGGTTGGAATAAAAAACCAATTAAAATAGTCGGTTAATATATAATTTTATTTAAAACAGTTATTTAAAAATAAATATAAAAATAATTTTATAATGGGTGTTGCATCAATTTAAAATAAATGTTTATTATAAATATAAATAAGGTTGGAGATATTAAAGTGTTCAAAAAAGCATTAGTTATTGCATTAATGGGGGTGTCTTCATTTACTTTTGCTGGTAATTGGCAAGTAAAATTTGGGGGTAGTGTTATTGCTCCATCGGAAGATACAACAACACCTTTAGGTGTAGTAAAGGCTGATCATGAATATGCATTTACTCCATCAGTAGAATACTTTTTTGGTCAATCTCCATTTTCGGCAGAATTATTATTGGCAACACCTATTAATCACGATGTATTGCTCAATGGCGAAAAAAAAGCGCGTATTAAACAATTACCACCAACAATTACAGCAAAATATCATTTTAAAAACTCGACTCGTTTTACACCGTATATTGGTATCGGGGCAACAGCATTTATTCCTTGGGATGAACAAGGTGTTGCTGTAAAAGTTAAAGAAGATTTTGGTGTCGCTGGCCAAGTTGGTTTTAATTTCCAACCTGCTGATGCTAAAAATTGGGGAGTATTTGTAGATGTTCGTTATGCAGATATTAGTCCAGAGGTAACAATTGATCCTTCAGTAGCTAATTATAAGTTTGATTTAGATATCAACCCGTTTGTTTACACTTTAGGTTATAGCTATAAATTCTAAGCATAATAATAAATAGAAAGAATATAATAATAAACCTAGATTCAGGCACCTCACATAGCTTTTTATGTGAGGTTTTTTATTTCATGGTTCTCACTAAAAAACGCATAAAATAGACAGTTTTATACATATTTTACCGCTCTTTATTTCTAAACTATTTTTTATACATTTTTAAAGGAATAACATGATGAATAGAAAATTTGCCATGGGGCTAGCACTTTTTAGTGGTTTAGCTTTTACGCATAGTTTGCAAGCTGCTAGTTTCTCTTGCAATGCTGCAAAAACAAAGACTGAACTCAGTATTTGTAAGAACCGGTCTTTAAATGATGCCGATGTCAAAATGGCAACGACATATCAAATTGTTTTACATGCACTACCAATGGGTGGACGTGATAATCAAAAAGATACACAGCAGCAATGGCTGAAAAAAAGAAATGCTTGTGCAGCTAATGTGAGTTGTATTTCTAAGGCATATCAGCAAAGACAAAAACAACTAGACACTATTTTACAAGATAGGGTCTTAAGCCATGGACCATTTTAATTAGAGTAAAATTTTTTAATATTCAGGATTGAAAAATTCTAGAAGTACTCCATTCATAAAGCATTCGAGAACAAACAGACTTCAAAATTTAAGGAGTGATTTATGAGTGAACAAGCATCACAAAATTATAGTTTCCAAGCGGAAGTAGCACAGCTTTTACATTTAGTGACGCATTCTCTCTATTCAAACCCTGAAATTTTCTTACGTGAACTTATCTCTAATGCATCAGATGCTTGTGATAAATTGCGTTTCGAAGGAATTAATCATCCTGAATATTATGAAAATGACCCTAATTTACATGTACGAATCAGCTTAAATAAAGAAGATAAAACTTTAACGATTTCTGATAACGGTATTGGTTTAAGCCAACAAGAAGCCATTGATAACTTGGGTACAATTGCAAAATCAGGTACTAAAGATTTCATGGCAAAATTGACGGGTGACCAGAAAGCGGATGCTCAGTTAATTGGTCAGTTTGGTGTTGGTTTCTACTCAGGTTTTATTGTTGCCGATAAAATTACGGTTGAATCACGCCGCGCAGGTCTAGATGCTTCTGAAGGGGTGCGTTGGATCAGTGGTGGTACAGGTGAGTTTGAAGTTCAGCAAATTGATAAAGCTTCACGCGGTACTGACATTATTCTTCACTTGCGTGATGACGCGCTTGATTATTTAGAGTCTTATAAAGTTAAGCAAATCGTTAATAAATATTCTGACCACATTAGCTTGCCAATTGAAATGCAAAAAGAAGTTTGGCAAGAAGAAGAGGTTGCTGAAGGTGAGGAGCCTAAAGGCGGCCAAATGGTCAAAACAGATGAGTGGGAAGCAATTAACTCGGCAAGTGCACTATGGACACGTAACAAGAGTGAAGTGACTGAAGAGCAATATGTTGAGTTCTATAAAAACTTAACTCACGATTTTGAAGCTCCGCTTGCATGGGCACATAACCGTGTAGAAGGTAGTACGGAATATACCCAGTTACTTTATATTCCAAGTAAAGCACCTCATGACATTTTTACACGTGAAGCAAAAGCAGGAATTAAGCTGTATGTAAAACGCGTATTTATTATGGATGATGCGGACAATCTAATTCCAAACTATTTACGCTTTGTGCAAGGTGTCGTGGACAGCGCTGATTTACCGCTTAATGTCAGCCGTGAGTTGTTGCAAGAAAGCCGTGATGTTAAGACAATCCGTGAAGGTAACGCACGCCGTGTACTCACTTTGCTTGATGGCTTAGCTAAATCTGAAGATGAAGAAGACCAAGAAAAATTCAAAACGTTCTACACTGAGTTTGGCTCAGTTCTTAAAGAAGGTTTGGGTGAAGACTTCGGTAACCGCGAACGTATTTTAAAATTATTACGTTATGCAACTTCAACAAATGATGAAGTAACAACTTCTTTTGCGGACTATAAGGCACGCATGAAAGAAGGCCAAAAAGCTATCTATTATGTGACTGCTGAAAGTTTAGCTGCTGCTAAGAACTCTCCACAGTTGGAGTTGTTTAAGAAAAAAGGCATTGAAGTATTATTAATGGCAGAGCGTGTTGACGAGTGGGCAATGAACTTTGTTCACGAGTTTGACGGTACACCATTGAAGAATGTATCTAAAGGTGCAGTTGATTTAGGTGACTTGCAAGATGCTGAAGAGAAAAAGGCACTTGAGCAAGCGGCTGAACAGTTTAAACCTGTTGTTGAGAAATTAAGTGACTCATTGAAGGCTAAAACCAAAGAAGTCCGTGTAACGACTCGTTTGGTAGATTCTCCGGCATGTTTAGTGACTAGTGAAGGGGAATTGTCTCCTCAACTTATTCGTATGCTCAAACAAGCGGGGCAAGCCGTACCTGAAATCAAGCCAATTTTAGAAATTAACCCTGAGCATCCTTTAGTGAAAAAACTTGAAGGTTCAGAACAATTTGATGATTTGGCGAATGTGATTTTTGATCAGGCGGTGATTGCAGAAGGTGGATTACCGGAAGATCCGGCAGCTTATGTGAAGCGTATTAATAGCTTATTGCTAAAATAATTTTGCAATAGAAAAAGCCTCTGAATTATCAGGGGCTTTTTTGTGGATAAAGAAAGAGTTATCCACAACTTGATGGTTTTTGTCTAAAAATTAGCTTCCAGATTCATTTGGACACTGAGCTGATGCTTCGGGTCCTCATCAAGATGGTTAAAGAAATTAAGATCATTTTGCATAAAAATCCAATCTCTCCATATCGGTTGACGCCATGAAATATAAGGTCCCCAACTATTTAGGCGGATATCGTTATTGGCATATACACCACCGCTATAAATACCGTAAGTCAGACGATTATCTTTTACAAATTCAAATTGTTGGAAAGTCCAATTCCCCCAGTTGTAATCTTCCTTTCCACTCTTATTCACATTAAATGTATTGGAAAATAATGTGTTATCTTGCATTTTCTGCGTTAAGTTCAGCGTCGTTTCAGTGTAATTCCGGCTAGTCGAACCATATCGGAAAATTTGCTCAGTATCTAGACTAATGTTATGTCGTAAATTCCATTTTTTCTTGGCAAGAAATTGTACATAAACATCACTTTCCGAGTTTGAGCCTAGATCAAGATCATTTTCAAACGGCATCCAGGTTGAAATGGTATTCCAACTTGCTGTGAGCGGATTATTTTCTGAAACATGAGGAATTGAAGCTTTCTTCTTAACCTTGCCAAAGGTTTTATAAGGATGTTTGCGTTGGGCTGCGTGACTCCACAACGTATCATTTCCGAATACAGCCATCAGGTCCTGAATAAGTGCGGTATCTGAACTATGACTTGGTTCTACTTCGCATGGTGAATGTAAAAAAGATACAGACTGACTTTTTGTTTTGAGAGTAACCACAGACGAATACAGGATTCGCCTTGTAGAGCGTGAGTGTTTCAAAGAAGTAGGAAAAAGCTGTATATGAGGAATTAAAACCAGCATACCTAAGCTATAAATGCAAAGTAAGGCAGTAGATCTGTATTCAAATGAAAAAGAAGAGAATTGATTCATTTTTCTGAAGATCAGGAATCAAAAATTAGCTCGTTATTGTAAGAAGAAAAGCTTAAATTTTTATTTAAAAGTATTTTATTATTCATCACCTTGGATGGGGAATCCAAGGTGATTTTTAAGCTTAGAAAAGGGCTTCTAATCGTAAGAATGTGCTCACATAATGGTTGCGATCTTCACGATGGTCATTAAAGTAATTGAGGTCGCCTTGTACAAAGAACCATTCACGTAAAACAGGCTGACGCCATGATACAAATGGTCCCCAACTGTTTAAACGTAAATCGTTGTCATTGTAGTAGCCACCTGTATAAATGCCATAGTTAAAACGGTTATTTGCAAAGAAGCTATGTTCTCGGAAAAGACGGTTTTCCCATGTTAAATCATCGTCTTGATCATCGGCATAAGTTAAGCTGAACTGGTTTGATAAGATTGGCTGATTTGGACGAGCATGAGTGAGTTCAAGATTAGTACGTAAGTAGTTTTCACTATCTATGCCATAACGATAAATTTGTTCTGCATAAAATTTAAAATCATTACGGAGTTGCCAGTCTCTCGATGCTTTTAAACGGACATAAATATCATCGCCAGAACGGATACCTAAGTCAGCGTCTGTTTCAAAAGGTAGCTTTTTCGAGAAGTTTGACCAACGTAATGCGATTGAGCTGTTGTCATCTCGAGTTCTTTTACCATCTAACTTTTTATTTGGATCTTGATTTGGGTTTTGATTGATATTGGCTGGGCTATTATTAAATTCGTCATCTAAAGAGTCATCACCAAATACCACACTTAAACGCTTCTCTAGAGTAGGTAATTTAATCTTACCGCGAATTCTGGGCTTGATTTCATAATTATCATATTCATTCCAATAGTTATCGATCATGACCCGAATGGTGGCTGATGCAGGTTTTTGTGGGTCAACTTCACCAAACCAATTATCAATTTTTCCAGATGTACGATCGGCCCAATTACGGATTTTCTTTTGTTTACGGTCAAACCAAGTCTGATCTTCGGTTTGCTCGGTTGGTGGAACAATTGGTTCGTTGGACTGCTCCGGGAAAATCGTTGGGGTTGCATCAATCCATCTTGGAATTTGGTCTAAAAGATTTTCATCTTTATTTTCTTCAGTTTGTGCTCCAGATGACAAACCGTTTACTTGTTGGGTTGAGGAAGAATTTACTTCTGCATGAGCCATACATACTGAACCAAATCCTAAGGTCAAAAGGGCAAAAAGCTGCCGATATGTAATGATGTGAAATGTTTTCATATCTATCTTTATGTTTTGTTGTTATTGTCACTTTTGTAGATTTTTCTAATAAAATCAAGAGGACGACACAAAACTTAAGTAAATTTAACTTTTCTTACATATTTGAAATTAATTAAAAAGTTTAAGCTATTAGCGATAATTTTTAAGCAAAAAAAATCCCCCAAACTAGGGGGAGTTTTTGATCAAGGAAACTTCAAATTCCGATCATTAAACACATAAAAAACAGAACATTACAGCGCGAATATTCTAAGCCGCAATCATAAACCGATTTTAAACAATTGAATAGTTCTTTTTTTAGAACGCTCTATTGCTAAAATGGTGATAAAACATACGACTCGTTCACACTTTATCGTTAAGCCTATTTATTTTGTGGAATATCGCATGTTTCATCATTACAAATAGCTGCGTCATCTTGCTCGATATTTTCAGCATTTGCCTTGAGTTGTGCTTGTTCTAGTACTTGTAAAAACACTTCACGAGGTTGTGCTCCTGCAAGTGCGATTCTTTGGTCAAATACAAAAAAAGGTACGCCAGTTACATTGAGCTGCTCATGTGCAATTTTTTCATCATGACGAACAAAGTCAGCCAACTCATTTGTATCGAGTACATATTCAACTTCGGCATTATCAAGGCCAATACGAGAAGCAATTTCTTCTACAACTTCGCGTTCGCCAATAGCTAGACCTTCAGTCATATAAGCATGGAAAAAAGCTTCTTTTGCTTCGTTTCCTAAACCTTTACTTTGTGCAAGGTGGATAATACGGTGTGCATTAAAGCTATTGCCTGAATTGGCTTTTTGCCATTGGAAGTCAATACCTTCAGAAGCAGCCATGGCCGCAATGTTGCGTTCCATTTCTTCCATCTCTTCATAGGTACGGCCATATTTTTTAGCCAAACGCTCAGTATTTGAAGTGTCATGTTTTGCGGGAGCATCAGGATCTAGTTCGAAACTATGCCAGTGAATATCAAGCTCGATACCTGCCTCGGCAGCGACATGTTCAAGGCGTTTTTTGCCGATATAGCAGAAAGGGCATACTACATCAGACCAGACATCAACACGCATGGGAGAATCTCATAAATATAATTTACCCATCATAATAGGGATGATGTACACGGATTTAAAGCATTGAATGGAGAATAGAGTGTTGCGTATTGTGAAATAAATGGCATATAAAGAACTATAAGCTCTATTTTATAACTATAAAGAGCAAAACTATAAGAATGGAAATAGGAGGTGTTTATGCGCCGAGTTTTGATTGCAATTGCAAGTCTGGTTGTTATTACGAGTATTGTTTTTTTTACCTATCAACATATAAAACAGCAGCAAGCCAAAGATAGCAGTCAAATGTTTGATGTGGTAATGACTGAAAAAATGAATCAGCTTTATGATCAGGCCCAAGACTGGACTAAACCTGTACAACTTGATATTCACGATAAACGGCTGGCAGGACACTACAAACAAGTCTCAGAGTTTCTTTTGAGTTATTGGGTCCAAAATGTAAATGCACGTAATGAATATTTAAGAGAATTAAAAGCGGCGAAATGGGATACGTTTTTAAATGTTGACCGTTTAGATCATGATAAAAAACAAAAATATGCTGAAACCGAAAAAATGCTAACCGATGTTCGCAGAGCTTCAGATAAGTATCAATCCGAATATGAAAAAATTCATAAAACTTTCTTGGCAAAAATTCAGGAACTGTCTGTTGATAAAGAGATGAGGCAAATCCTCGAAATAAAATTAGGAGCTCAGCAAAAAGCCGATCAGGACCATGCAATTTTTATGATTGAGCTACAAATTTTAGATAAAGCAGAAGAAATGTTTAAGCTTTTAAAAACTTATCCATGGCAAAAGAAAGATCAGATGATACTTTTCCACGAAAATGCTCAGGTCAAAAAGTTTAATACACTGTATCAAGACGTTTTAAAACTTAATGCAAAAATTGAAAAAATTAAGAAAAAGAATGTAGCTGCCTTGGAAGGGGAGTTAAAAGAATAGCGACAGGAGGAGCATCACTTTTTAAATATTGGTGCTCTCAGCTTTTCCTTTTGCCAAGAAAGATTGTAATAAACTTTGAGAAGTTTGTAGTTTGTTTAACTGATCGGACACATGCTTAAGTTCTGTTTGCAGTTTTTCTTGAACCGCTGGACACAGCGTAAATACCCGTTCATCTAAATCAAAACATGGCAATAAAACATGAATGTCTTTCAGGTTCATACCTGCGTCATTTAATATTTTAATTTTCTTAATATTTTCAATATCTTTTTGTGTATAACTTCGATAATTATTGCTGGCTCGATGAGGCTGTATAAGCCCTAAATTTTCATAATACCGCAGCATACGTGGGCTTACTTTTGTGAGCTCGGAAACTTTAGCTAAGTTCATAAAATATGGGTTGACCTTAACAGTGGTGTCATAGTTTAGCATGTTTTTATATTTCAAAATGGTACTTGTTCCATGATTAGAAAACTCATTTTATTGGTGATATTCGGATTAATGTCATTTGTTACAAATGCCAAAACCCTTGAATTTCAGGAGAAGAACATGCGTCAAATATTTGTGCTTCACGGTTACTCAGCTTCTATCAATGATCATTGGTTTTTGGACTTAAAACATCAAATAGAAGATGAAAATACAACTGTTACTTTAATACCATTTCCAGATTCTGAGCATCCGGACGTCGATGCTTGGCAGAAAGTATTAGATGAGCAGATTCCTGCAGTTAATGAAAATACTTATTTTGTTGCCCACAGTTTAGGGGTAATTACCTTGCTACACTTTTTACAAAGACATGATTATCAAAATATTGGAGGAATGATTTTAGTATCTGGATTCTCTGGTCCAATTTCAGACTCTTCACCTCTTAGTCCTTATATAACAAAGAGTAAAGTCGACACCAACTATTTGCGTGACATAAAGAAAAAGCTGGTTTATTTATCTGATAATGATGATTTGGTTCCACCACAACTAACGATTCAATTGGCTAAGGATATTGATGCGCCTTATATTACCGTTCCTAATGGTGGGCACTTTTTAGGTCGGGAAGGTTATACGGAATTTCCGCAATTAGTCGATTCTTTAAAAGAAATGTTAGAAAATTGATAAAAATCCCCGCATTGAGCGGGGATTTTTTATCTTTACTGAAATTTGTAATTTTTATTCCTAATCTATTAAGGCTGGTAAATGATACCCATGACTTTCGCAGGTAAAGCAATAATATCGAAAGTTAAGGTAAACGGAAGCAGTGGTAAACTTGCTAGCTTCTCCTTAGTTGATAAGGGTACTTTTCCGCTTTTATCATGAAGATATTGGATTCTAACGTGATATGGCTTGGATAAAGGGGTTATTTTTTTAAGATTGTTTACAGGAGGATAAACAGTTCCTCTAAGATTTAACTCAAATTTATGTAGTTCTAATGTCTTTTCATAGTCACATGGAATTACACCATATTGTTTGAATAAAGCTGATTCTTTCTCGTTCAATTTCCCATTAGGTGGGGTGTAAGAAAATCTAATATGTCCATAAAAATGGTTACTATTCGAAGCTGGAGCATTAAAATCTAGCTCATTACTTATTTGAATATATTGTGGATTTAATTGACTAATTAATTGAATGAAATCGTTACCGCCTTTACTAATGACATAACTATATTTTTTCCCTGCGATAACAATACTGTCCTCTGGTTCATTTGGGAGAGATACTGATGGTTTACCGAATGCAATTACATCATCTTCTGTTAAAGTGATCCATTCATAGCCTGAGTCGTATTTTGTAAATAGCTCTCGCGTGTTTTCACCAATAATTCGATTACTCACACAACCAGTGAGAAAGAAACTGGCTAGTAAGCAGCTCATAAGAATATTCTGATTTAATATTTTAAAGTTCATTATTTCTGTCGAATTCAATAGATTTATAAAAAGCTGACTATAAACAAAAAATCGTAATATTTAAATCTGGCAATATAATATGACTTAGCCATATTCAGATTAATTTCTAAAATCTTTTATGAATTTCTTTTTAATAAGTTTAAAAATCTAACGTTATTTACCGTTTATCTGAGCATTACTGAATCAAAAATGACTTTGTTGTAGCCTATTTATAGAACATTTTATTTAGTCATCATTTTGAGTTCGCGTAGGGTGACTGATTTTGGGAGCAAGTTATGAACTTTCTAAAACAATCAGCCTTCATTGCTGTATTTGCTTTTATGGGTTTACCAACTGTTCAAGCAGAAAAAGTGGCTACTTTACCTACAATTCGCGTTATGGCCGAATCTGAGCTACGTGAAGAAGTAGGCTTTGTCCCATTTCAAGAAGATAAAAAAGTGCGTCAGGCTCTACAACATCGTGAGTATAAAACTCATAACGATATACAGAATGCTTTAGTCCCTGAAGGTATGACGACAGTAGACTATCAACCTGTCATGGCACAGCCAGATTTGTCTCAGCTTTCTCCATTTTTACGAGAGTATATTCTAGCTGTAGCGGGTGGAATCCAATCTTCTGACCCAACCAATGGTCTTTTTGAAATGTTAAAGCCTCTGCAAATTAACCGAAGTAATGTCGATGCTTATCGTGAAGGTACGATGAAAGTAAATTTAGATGATATTTTGAGATTACAGCAACAAATCCAAGATGGTTTAAAAGGCCGATAAAAAATCCCCGCATTGAGCGGGGATTTTTTTATCTTGGTGTTAATTAAACACGTTCGATCACTGTTGCGATACCTTGACCAAGGCCGATACACATCGTTGCAAGACCGATTTGAGTATCTTGTTGTTCCATTACGTTTAACAACGTAGTGGTGATACGAGCACCTGAACAACCTAGTGGGTGACCTAAAGCAATCGCACCACCATTTAAGTTCACGATGTCTTGTTTGTCATACAGACCTAAGCCTTTAAGAACAGACAAGCCTTGTGCAGCAAATGCTTCATTTAACTCAACAGTCTGGATATCAGCAATTGATAAGCCAGCACGTTTAAGTGCTTTTTGAGTTGCTGGAACTGGACCATAACCCATGATTGCTGCATCACAACCAGCAACAGCCATAGAGCGGATTACGGCACGTGGTTTTAAACCTAATGCTTGTGCACGTTCAGCAGACATAAGCAACATTGCAGAAGCACCATCAGAAAGAGCAGAAGATGTTGCTGCTGTTACTGAACCACCTTTAGGGTCAAATACAGGTTTTAATGCTTTGAACGCTTCAAGGTTTGCATCTGGACGAATCACTTCATCGATGTCGCAAAGGATTTTAAAGCCATTTGCATCGTGGCCTTCAACACCAATGATTTCATTTTTGAAACGGCCTTCTTGAGTTGCAGCCCAAGCACGACGGTGAGATTCAACACCGAACGCATCTTGTTCTTCACGGGTAATGCCGTTCATGCGACCTAACATTTCAGCAGTTAAGCCCATCATGTTAGATGCTTTAGCGTAGTGTTTAGATGCTTCAGGGTTAAGGTCGATGCCGTGCATCATGCCTACGTGACCCATGTGCTCTACACCACCAATAATGAAGATATCACCTTGGTTTGTTGCAATTTGTGCAGCCGCAGTGTGGATCGCTTGCATAGAAGAACCACAAAGACGGTTAACTGTTTGACCAGCCACAGTTTTAGGCAAGCCAGCCAATAAACCGATGTTACGGCCAATGTTCATACCTTGTTCTAGGGTCTGGTTTACACAGCCCCAAATCAGGTCTTCAACTTCATTTACATCAAACTGATTACGGGCAACGAGCGCACGCACAAGTTCAGCAGATAAACTGTCGGCACGTACATTACGGAACATACCGTTTTTAGATTTGCCCATGGCAGAACGAACGCCATCAACAATCACAACGTCACGTGGATTTAAAGTAGCCATTCACGTCGCTCCTTAACCGTAGAATTTTTTGTTGTTAGCAGCCATGTCGCGCAACATTTGTGGCGCTTCATAAGCCTTACCTAAGTGCGCATATTTGTCGCAAAGTGCAACGTATTCAGCAACACCTGTTTGGTCGATGTAACGGCATGGACCACCACGGAATGGAGGGAAACCAATACCCATAATCATTGCCATGTCTGCCTCAGATGCAGTCGCTACAATGTTGTCTTCTAAGCAACGAACAGTTTCATTGCAAAGAGCAAGCATCATACGGTCAATAATTTCTTGGTTATCAAATTCGCGTTTTTCGCCAGTTACGAATGGAGCAATCACTTCATACGCTGTTGGATCAACAGTTTTTGCTTTCTTGCCTTTCTTATCGAGTTCGTATTTGTAGAAACCTACATCATTCTTTTGACCAAGACGCTTCGCTTCGTACATTGCTTCGATCGCGCCTTTGTAGTCTGGCTTCATACGGTCAGGGAAACCTTCAGCCATCACTTCAGCACCATGTACACCTGTATCGATACCTACAACATCGATCAGATAAGCAGGACCCATTGGCCAACCGAACTTAGACATTACATTGTCGATTTGCTGGAAATCTGCGCCGTCTTTTACAAGAAGGTCAAATGCACCGAAGTAAGGGAACAATACACGGTTAACCAAGAATCCTGGGCAGTCATTTACAACGATTGGTGTTTTACCCATTTTTTGAGCAAGCACGACCGTAGTTGCAATTGCTTCTTCAGAAGTTTTTTCACCACGAATAACTTCAACAAGTGGCATCATGTGAACTGGGTTGAAGAAGTGCATACCAACGAAGTTTTCAGGACGTTGTAATGCTTTTGCTAAACGTGTAATTGAAATGGTAGAAGTATTAGAAGCAATGATCGTGTTTTCACGAACATTTTTCTCAGTTTCAGCAAGTACGATTTCTTTTACTTTTGGATTTTCAGTTACCGCTTCGATCACGATGTCGACTTCTTTAAACTCTTCGTAGCTTAAAGTAGGACGGATGCGAGCAAGTGTTTCACCCATTTGCGCAGGTTTCATTTTCTTGCGTTCAACTTGCTTGGTTAACAAGTTATTTGCTTCTTTCATACCTAATGCAAGTTGTGGGTTACCAATATCTTTCATGATGATTGGAGTGCCTTTGCTTGCCGCTTGGTAAGCAATACCACCACCCATGATACCCGCGCCAAGTACAGCAGCTTGGTTTACAGGGTGAGCACCCTTTTCATGTTGCTTAGATGCTTTTTTAACAACTTGGTCATTAATGAATAAACCAATTAATGCTTCAGCTTGAGGAGTTACGGCTGCTTTGGCAAAGCCTTCAGCCTCAGCTTTTAACGCTTCATCACGTGCAAGGCTTGCACCAGCTTGTAATGAATCAAGTAATAATTTTGGAGCAGGGTATTGAGCAGGATTTGCTTTAGCAAGTACCGCACCTTTTGCTGTGTTGAACGCCATCATTTGTTCAAGTGGGTTCAATTTTACAGCTTCAAGTTTTTCTTGGCGTTTTGCTTTCCAGTTTAAACGACCAGAAATCGCTTGTTTGACCAGGTCAGTAGCAGCGTCAAGTAATTTGTCCGCAGCAACCACAGCATCTACAGCGCCATCTTTAAGTGCAGCAGCCGGTTTCTTTGGAGTAGCCATTGCCATCCATTCAACTGCATTATCAATACCAATGAGACGGCTTAAACGAACACTACCACCGAAACCAGGGTAAATACCGAGTTTGATTTCTGGTAAACCGACTTGTGCAGCTTCTGACATCACGCGATAGTCACAAACTAAACACATTTCAAAACCACCACCCAAAGCCATGCCGTTAATAGCAGCAACTTTTGGAAGGTCTAAATCTTCAAAGCTATTGAAGATTTCGTGAACAGGCATAAGCCAGTCAACAATCGCTTTTTCGCCTTGTGCAAAGTTTTGACCAAATTCGGTAATATCTGCACCAACAATGAATGTAGATTTGCCCGAGGTAACAACTAAGCCTTTAATATCGTTATTAGCTTTTACAGCCGCGATAGCAGCTTTGAAATCTTCAATTGTTGCACGGTTGAATTTATTGACCGACTCACCTTGTAAGTCAAAGCGGAATTCTGCAATTCCGTCCGCAAGCATTTGGACGGTAATGGCATTGCCAGCGTGGATCATGCCTGATCTCCTTAGTTTTGGAGGATTTCTAAGTTGATGTTATGAAGCGTGTGTACAGCTCCGGTACACATTTATGCTTCGCTAATCTTACGATAACTATATCTAAAAAGAACCCGACAAGTTGTATCAAGCCGTGACGCAAGGGTCATCTTATTTTTAATTGAATTCATACCAATTAAATGCATAAAGAAAATCATAGAGATAGCTGCTGAGTAAAGGCTTTTGTTTTAATTTAAGTTTTTATTTATAAAAAGTATAAATCTTTAATTTATTATATAAAAAATGAGAATTTTATCCTATTCACTTCTTGTCAAAAAGGTCAATTGTTCTGGTGTAATGTCTAAAAAAATCGACTACAAAGTCACAATTTTCTAATGAATGATCACCATAACAAATTAAGCGCTTTTTTTATATTAAGGCCTCTTAATTTTCCGAAATACACTGTTTAATTTTTTACATTCGCTTTTTATAAGTCAATTTTGTTAAAATTTGCGCCAATTAAATAAACTTCCGGTTGCTATTACCTTAGAAAATTAAGGTAAGGTTGCCCTAAACTTTGAAAGAGTAGCAATATGATTAAGTGGATCATATTAGCGATTTTTGTGATATCTGCATTGTATATCCAACATCGCGGCAAAGTGCGTCACTCGTTTTATCGTCAATTTTTTGACCATTCAACCTTGCTCGCACCGATTAACTTTTTAATGTACATCTTTTCAAAGGTACCGAATCAACCCTATATCGACACTCAACACTTTAAAGATTTAAAAGTGTTAGATGAAAATTGGGAAATGATTCGAGATGAAGCGAAAGCTTTATATGACCAAGGTGGGATTAAAGCATCAAGTACCTACAATGATTTAGGTTTTAACTCGTTCTTTAAAACAGGGTGGAAACGTTTTTACCTCAAGTGGTATGAATCAAGCCATCCTTCAGCTGCTGAACTTTGCCCAAAAACAACGGCTTTACTCAAAACATTACCAACGATTAAAGCGGCAATGTTTACAGAGCTTGCTCCTGACAGCCGTTTGGTAAAACACCGTGATCCCTATGCAGGGTCACTCCGTTATCATTTGGGTCTGATTACTCCAAATGATGACCGTTGTTTCATTGATGTAGATGGTGAAAGATACTCTTGGCGTGACGGTCAAAGTGTCGTGTTTGACGAAACTTATATTCACTATGCTGAAAATAAGACCGATCAAAACCGTATCATCTTCTTTGCCGATGTTGAACGTCCAATGAAAGTAAAATGGATGGAACGTTTCAATCATTGGTTTGGTCGTAACGTAATGACTGCGGCAAGCTCACCGAATGAAACAGGTGACCAAACAGGGGGCTTAAATAAAGCCTTTGGTTATGTTTATCAAATTCGTATTAAAGCTAAAGCTTTAAAAGCTAGTAATCGTAAGTTGTATTACTTCTTGAAATGGTTCCTCATGCTTGGAATTTTCTTCCTGATTTTTGTTCGACCATACGTATTTTAATGAAAGCGCCCGAAAGGGCGTTTTTTTATTGTGATTATTTAAATAATTTAGATTTATTTTTATGCATTTAAAACGATGATTATTAGCGTGGGGAGTATTTTATTTAAAATTTCAGGTGAATTCTATTTTAATTATTGGGATGATAAGGCGACTGGTAAATATATGCCTTTCTTGTACTTAATAAATTTTAAAAATTTGCGTGGAATATAAATGAATACGGTGATGAAACAAGCTTTAGTAATAACTACATTCACTGCAGCAGTGATATTGACTGGATGTGGTAAATCTAAGCCAGAGCCAAAATCAAAAACAGAAAAAGTCGAGGCAATTTCGGATTGGAGCTGTACATACCCTGATAATTTAAATCAGATTCAAACCTCTTTGAAAAAAGAATATTTGAAACAAATCGAACGCAGTTTAAGGCAAAGTCAATATCAGGTTGATACGGATATTCTTAATAAAATTAATCAAGGTTTGAAGTTTGAAATTAAAAATGTTCGCACTTTACCGTTAGAAGATGAAAGCCAAAAAAATACACAACTCAGCTGTGAAAGCCAATTGGTTGTTTCATTTCCTAAAGGTTTACAAAAACGTGCGGAAAAAGCATATATTGAAGAGTTGCGTCATTCTGATAAAGAATCGGATACGCTCAATGACTATTTTTCGGATAATGAATCCTCTTTGACCCTTGAAAATGATCAATTGAAAGGTGACTTTTTCTATAACATTACAAAAACAGATAAAGAAGGTTTGGTGTTTGACTTGCCAACTCAAAATAGTGTGATTGAAGGATTGGTTTTTGTTGCCACTAAAGCTGTGCAATATGCAGCTTATGTTAAAGAAAATGAGTTGATTGAAGAAAATATTGAAGAAAATCTGCAAATATCTGAGCAAAATAATGAAGAGCAGACTGCTCTGGCTCAGGAAGCCATGGATGTTCGTAAAAAAGAATTGGATGCTGACAAAGCGAAGCAAGTGGAACGCTTAAATCTGACTTGGGATAAATTGAGTGCCGATAAAAAAACTCAATTTAAACAAGATCAATCGGATTGGTTTAAAAAACGTGATGTTGAATGTAAGGTGCTGGCACAAAAGACTGTAGATGAAATTCCTGAAAAAGACTTAGAAACTTACCAAAAGCAATCCGATTATTGGACCGCTGAGATGCGTAAGCAAAATCAGGAAATGCAATATACACAATGCTTTATTCAAAAAACTGCAGAGCGAACAGTTTATTTAAATAATTTAAACTAATCTGAAACTCTCTATAAGTGCTTGGTCAATCGTGTTGAAATAGATGGGATTGACTAATCTTTAGTAAGTTCGAAAGGGCGTTTTTTTATAGGTATTAAAAACGACAAATTAATTTTGTGACCTATTTCACAGTGCTGGCAATTTGTTACAACTATTAAAAGCCAACAGATAATTTTGATTCTACAATGGCGCGGTTTTTTCGAAGACTTGGTTAGCGGAAGTAGGTTTTACAATGGCTCATGCTCATCACGCAGCTCATGCATATGTTCACCATATCAAAGTGAGAAAAGAAGAAAGTTCTCAAGGTGACTTAAAAACGAAAGCGATGTTAAGCAAAGCTTCTTCGGGAAATAAAAAACTTCATCGACCGGCTTCTAAACGACATAAATCGGAAGATCAAAATATTGATCTACATAAGTTCTCAAGTAAGCTTGAAAGTATGTCTGCAAAGCACAGTAAAGAAAAATGTGCCAAGAATATTCGCATTGCCTTACAAGCTGCGGGTGCAGATGTATCAAAGCATCCTGTAGCTGCATCTGACTGGGGGCACACCTTAGAAAAGAATGGTTATAAGAAAATCAAGCCGGCATTTAATCGTCCTCAAGAAGGGGATATTTATATTATCGAACGTACCAGTGGTCATACTTACGGGCATATTGCGGGCTATACGGGTAATGGCTGGTTCTCAGATTTTCGTCAAAAAACCTATGCGGTCTATAAAGAAAAAGATGTGAAATATAGTTACTATCGCCTCGACTCTTAAGGAAGTACGACACACTTTGTCGGGCTAGTTTCCTATCCCTTTTCAAATTTAGGTTCTGGCACAGTAAAGCACTTGAAAAGTAAAGGTGAAAACATCACATTAGGTATTCAATATTAAGCCATGTATGCCAATAGTGAATCAAAACGCTCGTCCCCATATTGAAAAAATTTTAGCTAATCTGACCCAACTTCCAGGCGTTTATAAGATGCTAGGGAAAGAGGGGGAGTTGTTATATGTTGGTAAAGCTAAAAATCTAAAAAATCGGGTGTCGAGTTATTTTGTTAAAACCATTGAGCATCCGAAAACTCAAGCTTTAGTCGCTCGAATTTATGATATTGAAACGCTAGTTACGCGTTCAGAAACCGAAGCGCTGCTTTTAGAACAAAACTTAATTAAACAACATCGTCCGCCTTATAACATTATGCTGCGAGACGACAAGTCATACGTCTATATCTTTGTATCGGCAGATAAACCGTATCCACGAATTGCCAGTGGACGTGGCAAAGGTAAGCACCAAATTGGTAAATTCTTTGGGCCTTATCCAAGTGCTTATAGTGCCCGAGATACCTTACTGGTTTTACAAAAGCTTTTTAATGTCCGTCAGTGTGAAAATAGTTACTTTTCACAGCGCAAACGTCCATGTTTGCAATATCAAATCAAACGTTGTTCGGCTCCGTGTGTAGGCTTGGTCTCACCAGAAGATTACAAAGAAGATGTGAATAACAGTATTCGTTTCTTACAAGGTGATACCAAAGAGTTAAACCAGGAACTGATTGCGAAAATGGAACAGGCGGCGGCAGATCTTGAATTTGAAAAAGCGGTTTTTTATCGGGATCGGTTGTCTTTACTTCGCGAAGTACAAGCACAGCAAGCTGTTTTCAAAGTGAAAGGTGAAGCTGACATTTTGGCAATTGCCTATCAGGCTGGCGTGACATGTGTGCAGATTATGCATGTACGTAACGGTCGTATGTTAGGAGGTAAAAGCTATTTCCCTGACATGTTGGGCGATGACCTTGGACAAATGCTAAGTGACTTCATGGCAAACTTTTACTTTCAAGTTGCCGATGAAGTACCAAGCGAACTGATTGTGAATACTGCCTTACCTGACCGTAAAGAGCTGGAAGAAGCTTTAGCACAGCAGTTTGGAAAGAAAGTCCAGATTAAGAGCAGTGTACGAGAAACACGTGCTGAATGGTTAGAACTTGCCGAAATGAACGTTCAACATGCGATTAAAGGGCAGTTGAGTAACCACTTAGAACTCAATGAGCGTTTCCACCAGCTTGAGCAGGTAGTTGGCCGTCCAATTGATCGGATTGAATGTTTTGATATTAGCCATACCATGGGTGAAGCACCGATCGCATCATGCGTAGTGTTTGACCAAGGTGGAGCACGTAAACGGGATTATCGCCAATTTGCCATTCAAGATATTACTGCGGGTGACGATTATGCAGCAATGCGCCAAGCTTTAACGCGTCGCTATAAAAAGGCAATGTTACCAGATCTGCTTTTAATTGATGGTGGTAAAGGTCAGCTCCATATGGCCATGGAAGTAATGCAAGAGCTTGGGTTAGAAGCTTTTATGGTAGGTGTATCGAAAGGTGAAGGCCGTAAACCGGGGCTTGAAACGCTTCATTTTACCGATGGCACAAAAATCCAGTTACCTGAAGATAGTAAGGCGCTACATTTGATTCAACAGGTGCGTGATGAAGCTCACCGTTTTGCCATTACTAAACACCGCGCTAAACGTGATAAACGCCGTAGCACCTCAGTTTTAGAAGCAATTCCGGGCTTAGGACCTAAACGCCGTCGAGATTTATTAACACATTTTGGTGGGATTCAAGGTGTTTTAAAAGCATCTGAAAAAGAACTGACAGTCGTGCCGGGCTTAGGTGAAGTGATGGCAAGAACGATTTATAAAATTTTGCATGAGTAGTCATGTCTTGAGAAGATGAGTGACAAAAGCGCTCGTAAATTAATAGCTGAATGATCATTCACATATTGGTCAAAATGATGAAAGATATTTCTTAACCATGCGCATGATTTAGGGATATGAATGTCATTACTGCAACTATGGGAAGATGTAAAACAAAATGAATGGATTGATATACCCGCAGGATGGTTACAGGGCCGCACCGTTTTTGGTGGCCTTGTTGCTGGGTTATTAATGCAAAAGGCATGCTCCTATATTCAAGATTCAAATAAAAGATTATTAAGTTGTAGTGTTACTTTTGTAGGCCCTGTACAACAAGGTGCTGCCCGATTGACTATTGAAGTTTTAAGAGAAGGAAAGTCAGTCACTACGCTTGAAGCGCGTTTATGGCAAGATGATGCAGTACAAACGATTTTGATTGCAAGTTTTGGGGCTTCTCGTGCATCGAGTATTGAGGTAAAGCAAGAGCCAGTCGTCCCTGCTTATGTACCACCTGAAAATTTATCTGTCATTCCTTTTGCGAAACATATGCCTGAATGCTTTCAGCATTTTGAAGTCTGTTGGGCTGAGGGGAATTATCCGGTAACGGGAAGTAAACATCCCGACTTTGGTGGCTGGTCAAGGTTCTCACCAGAGCAGCATGCGAATCGTCAAATGACATTATCTGATTTGATTGTTCTTATGGATATTTGGCCACCGGGTGTTTTGCCTATGTTTAAGCAAGTTGCACCTGCAAGTTCTTTATCATGGCATATTACTTATGTTCATCCAGTTCGGCACCAGTTGTGTGACTGGTTTAAATATAAAGTAACTACTGAATATGCAGCTGAGGGGTACTCCACAGAATATGCATATCTTTGGGATCAAAATGATCATTTAATTGCAATCTTGCGGCAAACTGTTACGGTATTTACCTAAGTAATCTACTTTCTCGATTCACATATTTCGTATAAAGTGGCTGTTACAGATAGATACAATATTGAAGTATGTGTCTTTGTCTGTTAAAAGATGCGTGAAGACTAAATTGGCGGTGTTTATGACCACAGGGCGAATCCTGAATATCCCAAATATCCTAACTTTGGCGCGTATTGCGCTTATTCCTGTATTTTTGGTGATTGCATATTGGCCGCCTGCAATAGGTATTGGTGAGCACGTAGGAAGTATGACACGTCATATTATCTTGACGGCTATTTTCGTGCTGGCTGCCGTAACCGACTGGTTTGATGGCTATTTAGCACGAACTTTAAACCAGACTTCAGCATTTGGCCGTTTCCTAGACCCGGTTGCAGATAAACTTATGGTCGCAGCTGCACTTATTGTTTTAGTGCAGTGGAAACCGACAATTGCGATGGCTTTCGCTGCAATTGTTATTATTTCACGGGAAATTACTGTGTCTGCTTTACGTGAGTGGATGGCAGAACTTGGCGCGCGGACCAGTGTAGCCGTATCAACAGTCGGTAAATATAAAACTGCATTTCAAATGATTGCGATTAGTGTATTCCTGTTGAATTGGCAGCCTTTAGAAGTATTGGCCTATGCTTTGTTATATACCGCCGTTATTCTGACTTTATGGTCAATGTTTATTTATTTAAAAGCTGCATGGCCATACCTAAAGCAGCCATAAAGTTAAAAAGATGTTCAAAAGCCTTTCCTTGAGAAAGGCTTTTTTATTGGAAAGTGCAAGAATCGGGTCGTCATGGGGCCTTGGCTACTTTAAAGTAAGATTGAGTACTAAGGAGGTGACAGATGCAAATGCTTTCTTCTCGGCAATTTGCTGCGATTGCCACAATTATTGAATATTTATATGAACATCTAGACCAGCAACCAAGCTTAGAAGATGTCGCTACATATATGAATTTAAGCCCGAGTTATATCCAGCGGCAGTTCCAAGAATGGGTAGGCATTAGCCCTAAGAAGTTTGTGCAATATATGAGTTTGCAGCAAGCAAAATATTATTTAATGCAGCAACGTAGCTTATTAGATACTGCTTTAAATACTGGACTGTCGGGTACGGGTCGTTTACATGATTTATTTATTCAGCTTGAAGGGATGACCCCTGGTGAATACAAGCAGCAAGGTGATGGCGTTGAACTGAATTATTCAGTTGAAACGAGTCCATTTGGTGACTTATTGGTAGTAAGTAGTGATAAAGGGATTTGTTCTGTTCGCTTTGTTGATCACAGTGAGAACATACAAGAAATCGTTAAACAGTATTTTCCGAAAGCTCAGTTAAAAAATCACTCTCCGATGTGGCATCAACAGATTGCACAGTGGTTTAGACAAGACTTCTCAGAACATTTACAGCAGAAATTACCGCTTAATCTTGCAGGAACACCATTTCAGCTACAAGTATGGGAGGCACTGCTTACTATTCCCGAAGGACAGTTACGAACCTATCAAGATATTGCTGAGCAAATTGGAAAACCTAAAGCAGTCAGAGCAGTGGCTACAGCAATTGGCCAAAATCCGATTGCGTATTTAATTCCATGTCATCGGGTCATTCGCGCAACAGGAATGGTCGGTGAGTACCATTGGCAAAAAGGGCGTAAACTGGCATTGTTAGCTTGGGAAATGGCTAAGCAGCAAGGGGAGATTGCATGACACTAGATTTATTTTCTCCAGAACCTTGTTCAAATTTATTGCCTTATGATGGTGAGGTTCAGGATTATGGATGTATTTTAACTGTCGAAGAAGCTGAACAATATTTTCATTATTTGTACCACCATTTGGCGTGGCGACATGATGAAGCGAAGCTATATGGCAAGCACTTTATAACACCTCGTAAAGTTGCTTGGTATGGAGATGAGCATTATCGATATAAATATTCTGGTGTCTTTCGTGATTCTTTACCGTGGGACAAAGCACTTGCTCAGCTAAAACAGCAAGTAGAGCAGATCCTCTCAGAAAAATTTAATTCTTGCTTGGCAAACCTGTATGAAGATGGAACACAAGGAATGGCTTGGCATAGTGATTCGGATGTGTCTTTAGCCAGAACCACTACAATTGCCTCTTTAAGTTTTGGAGCAACGCGGAAATTCTCTTTTAGGCATATTCAAACCAAAGAAAAAGTTGAGATGTGGCTACAACCGGGTCAACTTATTGTGATGCGTGGTGAGACTCAACAATATTGGCAACACCATTTAAATCGTTCAACCAAGATTTTACAACCACGCATTAATCTGACTTTTCGTCAGTTCAAATTTTCATAAGTTTTTTCTAAAAATTGGGCAAGAAAAAAGCCCATGATGGCAACATGAGCTTATTCCTCTGAGGGAGAGCCTACTATTGATGAGCTGCTGATGAAAAGAACCATCAATAGGTGCTAAAATCATAATATGAGAATATTTGGATATTTTCAATGCTTCAAAGTGTAAGAAAACTTTAAATTATCAAAAATATTATTTTAGATCTCGCCCTTTTCTGAAAGTTCCATAAAACGCTGCTCAATCAATGCCGCGTTTTCTTGCAAAATTTCAATCAACTTTTCAATATTTAAAAAATCGAAGCGGTTCTTTGATGCGACTAACGTTAAAGCCAAAGGAACTTCTTTACTCGAAAAACGAACGGGTACAGCAAGCCCGGAAACATTCGGGTCAATCTCACCTTGCGAGAAATAGAAGCCTTGTTTTTTTATTTTACGCATACGTTGAATAAAGCTAGGTTCGTCTACAGCAAAACCTGATTCAGACAGCTCATGTTGAAAACGTTCATAGTAGTCATGCATGCGTTGTTTGCTTAAATGTGAAACCATCGTTTTTGGTGAGGCCCCAACATAAATCGGGCGTGGGCAGCCTCGACCATATGAAAGTAATTCAGTATCTTTAAAAATCTCATGATGAATATCAATGCAGTAGTCATCATTTAAATAGGTGAGTAAACAGCAAAGTTCAGTACGCTCTACAATATTTCGCATAAATGGCGTGCTGATTTGGACCAATGGGTCGGTTGTTCTAGATACATAGTCAAGAACTGCTATTTTTGAGCCTAAAGTGTAATCGCCAGAAGTACCATTAATACGTTTTAATAAGTCGGCTGATACGAGTTCTTTCAGATAACGGTAGCTGGTCGGTTTAGACAAGCCAAGTTCTTCGCAAATAATATCGACATTAATCACTGGTCGTGAAACGGAAAATAAATCCAGTACGGTTAAAATTTTGCCAAAACTTGAAATTGCCATGATGTCTTATTCGTATCCTTAATAAACGGGTCACACTTGAGTTCTTATAACAGAAAAATTGAAGCTTTGTCTCAATTCTAAGATAACTACCTGATTTAAATATTTTACGCTCAGAATCAGAAAAGTTCTCTTGATTCACACATCATATATGATTAACTAAAAACATATCAAATTATCAAATAAAGATATTTTAGTTGACTAAATCACTTTAATTTGAAAAAATTGTGCAACAAAATATCTAATCGAGAAAGTGGTTTATTCTACCGGCTTTCTCGATGTCTCTTCTTTCCTAAGCTTGGTCGTATAAATAGCGGTCAAACTGAAATCATCTCGGTACATCATGCAGAGATGTAGGAAAAATCATTGTATTGAAGGATGCTCTCATTAACTCATTTGTCTTATAGGCAAATGACAAAGTCGTATTGTCTTTTTTTAAAAGCAAACGGACACTGATGAGCATGCTCATCAGTTCAAATCTATATTTGAGATGAGTTCATGTTATTAAAGCAAATACTGGCTTTCCGCCCGAGTAAGCTTGATCTAATTTTTGCAATAAAGACATTTATTGCCGGTATGTTGGCATTATTTGTTTCGTTCGAATTAGACCTGATTAATCCAATGTGGTCGATCGGTACCGTCCTGATTATCGCCAATCCTTATTCGGGTATGGTGTCGTCTAAGTGTGTTTATCGTTTATTGGGAACGGTAGGCGGGGCCATTATTGCCTTAACCATTACTCCGCATTTGATTAATACGCCGTGGATCTTTACGGTTGTGTTATCACTATGGGTGGGCTTTGCGCTTTATGTGTCTTTATTAGATCGGACTCCTCGCAGTTATGCATTTATGTTGGCTGGTTATTCAACCGCAATGATTGTGTATAACGCGATTACTTATATTGATCAGTACAATATTTTTGATATTGCTTTGGCTCGTGTACTTGAGATTTCAATTGGTGTGATTTCGAGTGCGGTTGTGTCTGCGACTATTTTGCCCATGCATATTGGTTCGGCAATCAAACAGCGTGTAACGAAAACCCTCAAAGATACAGAAAACCTGTTTGCTAATTTGTTAAATGCAGATCAACAGCAAAACAATACACAGCTTTTAGCTGCTATTACTCGTGATACGACCGATATTCATGCTCTGGCAGTTCACTTGAGCTATGAAAAAGGTGAGTTGCATGGGATGACCAAACCTTTGCAAGAAATGCTCCATCAAATGTCGATGGTGGTCGCGAACTTGGTTGCTTTATCTGAACGAATTAAACAACTGCAAGAACTCAATTTTATTGAAAGTCATTCAGATAAATTAAAGCAGCTTTCAGGGCATGTGATTCATTTTCTTGAACAAAAAGATCAGATGACTGATGAAAATATTCTGCAGTTACCTGACGAGTTTGAAAATGATTTCTTGAACTTAAATGATTCGGCTTCTGAACATCAGCAAGTGTTATTGGCTGCCATGAAAATGGATGTGCGTCATTTCATTAGTAATGTTTTAGCTGTAAAAGTTTTATGGCAACGCATCAAGCAAGGTAATAAAGAGATTCCAGATAACATTACCCCAATGACTACGACCTATCCAAGTTTACATCGAGATCATGGTGTGGCAGTCAGAGGGGGTATTAGTGCAGTGCTGATTACATTTATTGTGACTGGTGTGTGGATTCTTTCTGGCTGGAAAGCTGGATTTATGATGGCACAGATCGGTGCAGTCACTGCCTGTATCTTAACAGCCCTAGATAACCCTGTTCCTGTCTTACGTATTTTTATATGGGGCAGTGTGGCATCGGCGGTTTTAGTTTTTATTTACGCGTTTGGTATTTTTCCTCATGTCACAACGTTTTGGGAACTTGGACTCGTTTTATTACCAATGTTCTTGTTTGCGGTTTCCATGATGGCGAATCAGGCACTCATGCCGGTCGGGATGGTGCTAGGTATTAATACCATGATGGGGCTGAACTTGCACAATGCTTACAGCATGGACGCAGTGTCTTATTTAGATAGCTCATTTGGTATGGTCATGGGCGTATTGGTGTCATTAGTCGTTATTGATGTTGTGCGTGCCATGTCACCCGATACCAGTGCAAACCGTATTTTGGCTTTACATTACCGTGCGATGCGCCAAGCCATATACATTCCTTATGGTATTGAATTTAAAGTTCACTTACGGGGGATGTTAGACCGTGTTGGTGTCTTAAATACTAAAATGGTTCAGTCAGAAGAGATTAAAAAATCTATTCAACAGGCTTTGGTTGAATCAAGTGCGATCATTGATTTAAGCCGACTACAAGAGCTCGCAAATCAAGTTCCGATATCTTCGGAATTAGCCCATCACATTGGCCGTTTGCAACAAGATTTAGATGAGCTATTTAGAGCTAAAGAAAATGAAAAAGGTGAAAGTGATGTATTGGTACAGCACATTCACCAAACCTTATTTGAACTTAAACAACTTGCTTCAAATATTGAAGATATGACTCTGCGTCAAAGATTATTTATTTCACTAAATAATATTGCTTATAGCATGTGTCATGTTTCATCAAACCAAATGAATGCAGATCGTACGCTTACAGGAGCCACAGCGCATGGGTGAGTTTAATGTCTACGGTATTTACGTGCCTGCTTTGCTCGTCCAAGCCATTTTTGCATATATATGTTTTCGCTGGTTAAGTCCCTTAACCAACAAATGGATTGCACAAGGCTGGATTGCATTACCCAGTATTTTCAATTTGTGTTTTTACCTTTTACTACTTTTGGTGATACACCAAATTTTTGTTGGGTTAGGTGCTTAAAGATGATTGCCAGATTAAAGATTGAGTTAGGTGAGTAAAATGAATCAATTGGAGTTGAAAAAAGTCATCCGTCCAGTGATTTTGATTGTCGCATTAATGATTGCTGTCTATACCATTGTGCATTTATGGAACTACTATAATGCAGCACCGTGGACACGTGATGGTCGAGTTCGTGGTGACGTTATTCAGGTCTCTTCAGATGTAGCAGGCCTTGTAACGGAAGTATTGGTTCAAGATAACCAGACTGTAAAAAAAGGTCAGGTGCTTTTTAAAATTGATGTCTCTCGCCGAGCTTTAGATGTAGAGCAAGCAAAATCTGATTTGGCAAAAGCAAAAGCGGCCTATGCTCAAGCACAAGCAGGTCTAGCCCAAGCCAAAGCAAACTTGATTAAGTCGAGTACTAACATTAAGTTAGCCGAGAAAAACGCAAACCGTTATTCAAACTTAATGGATGGTGCGATTTCTAAGCAAGAACAAGATCAGGTCTTTGCAACTCGCGATCAATCACACGCGGAACATGAGCAACTCCAAGCTGCTATTCAACAAGCTGAAGCCACTATTAAACAGCAACAGGCATTGGTTGAAGCAGCAACAAGTAATTTACATTTAGCAGAACTCAATATGCACCGTGCGGCTGTTGTTGCACCGGCAGATGGAACATTATCTAACTTTGATTTGCGTCCGGGTAATTATGTTCAAGTTGGACAAGCGGTTGCAGCATTGCTAGATCGTAAGCAGCTTTATGTTGTGGGATATTTTGAAGAAACAAAATTAGACCGTATTCATATTGGCGATGAAGCAACTGTGCAATTAATGGGTGATAGACAGAAAATTAAAGGCCATGTGCAGGGTATTGCATCGGGTATTGAAGACCGTGAGCGTTCAAGTAGTTCGAAACTGCTTGCAAATGTAAACCCGACATTTAGCTGGGTTCGTTTAGCGCAGCGTGTACCTGTAAAAATTGTGTTAGACGAAGCACCAAAAAATGAGTTGGCTTTTGTATCTGGCCGTACTGCTACAGTACATATTATTGAAAAATAAAAAGCTTAAGTTTTTAAACTCAATAAAAAAGCATGTTTGAAACATGCTTTTTTATTTTATGGCGTTAAACCAACAGGATTGCGATACCAGCTCTGAATTAGCAAAGCCGCGGCAAAACTATCGGCTGACAACTTCTTGGCACGGCCTTGTTCTTGATAAAAACCAAGTTCTTCTCTTGCCTCACGAGTGGTGAGTCGTTCATCGACCATCCACGTTTCAATATTGGTTTGATGGCGTAGGCGACGTGCAAACTTACGTGCCCGTGTTGAAAGTTCTGACTCGCTATCATCCATATTCAATGGAAGACCAACAATAAATAAATCAGGCTGCCACTCTTTCACAATTTTTAAAAGTTGGTCCCAGTTGGGAATACCATCTTTCATCACAAAAAGTGGTAATGGGTTAGCACTTTCAATTGCAGACTGACCAATCGCCATTCCCATCTTTTGAGTGCCAAAGTCAAAAGCCATAATTGATTTTGATTGCGTTGCGGTCATTAGGCGTGCCCGATTTCAGAAGCCAGCCATGTACGATCTACACCAA